>CAIXHJ010000230.1 GCA_903919165.1 uncultured Holophagaceae bacterium | reverse complement strand
GCCGTCATTGCGTGTATGTGAGGTCCGCCCCTGGCGGGTCACGCGAACAGCATGACAGGATTGCCGGAGTCCATCCTTTTTTTCTGCAACTAATTCCCCAATTTGCGCATTCGGGGGCATCACCCTGGTATCAGAACCGGAAAACCCCGCCGAAGCCGACCCCTTTCCGATCCAGCTTGAACTCCAGGTCGTCCTTCAAAGAACCCTTGGGCACATCGAAGCTGCTGCCCTCGTAGAAGGCGCGCAGCCCAAACCAGCGGACCGGGAAGTACCTCAAGTCGGCACCCACCATGGTGTATTTGGCCTGCTTGTAGCCGAGGTAGTGGATATAGACCTTGGCCTCAAGGCCCCCGTTGAAACCCCGGCCTCCTGCTGAAAGGCCAAGCTGCGGAATGGGTGCCGTGACCCGTGTGCTTGCCTGGATGGCGGAACCCGAAGTGGGACCGCTGTTGGCATCCATGTCGATCGTCCAAATCTGCGCCCCTAGATCGAAGCCCAGCCAGGCATCCTGTCCACCCGCGAACTTGGTGGTCCAAATGATGTCCACGCTCGCGAGCTTCACATGGGACTGGACCTCGGTTCCGACAGAGAAGGTCTGCCCGTTCACCGTGACCGGCTGGGTCACCACGCGATCCCCCCGGTACTCCGCAGTGCCGTTGGAGATCTGGAAGGCAAACCGCGGCCCCTGGTAGTCGAGGAAGAACCCGGGCGTGGTCTTGTCCTTGCTCAGGCCCAGGTCCGAGTCCAGGTCCACCGAGATGGGCTGGCCGCTCTGTACGCCCTGGAAATGCCCGGTGAGGGTGGGCCCGTAGACCTGACCACCGAGGGACCAGGTGCGCTGGAGATCCGAGGCAGGGGCGAATGGAGCGCCCAACTGAGCAAAGGCCGCGGTGGCGGACAGCAGCAGGGCAATCAACAACACGCACATGGCTCCTCCAGGGGTCTGCCCATCCTAATCGTCTTGCCCATCAAGATCTGAAGTATCAGATGGCGGCCAGCTTCCGGTAGGCCTCCAGGAAGTCCCTGGGTTGGGGCAGGATCTCGTCCTCCAGGGCCGGGTAGTAGGCCACCCAGGTGTCCTTGGCGGCCACCCGTCGGACCGGCGCGTCCAGGTGGAAGAAGAGTTCGTCGGCGATCCGGGCGGCGATCTCGCTGCCGTAACCCCAACTGAGTGTGTCCTCATGAGCCACGATCACTCGGTGGGTCTTCTTGACCGAGCGCTCGAGGGCCGCCCAGTCGTAGGGATTCAGGGTGCGGAGGTCGATGATTTCGACGGAGAGGCCTTCCCTGTCGGCCTCCCGGGCGGCCTGCACGGCACGGTGCGTGGTGCATCAATAGGTGATGACGGAAAGGCTCGTGCCCTCCCGCACCGTGCGCGCCTTGCCGAAGGGAATCATGAAGTCGGGGCCCGGATCGTTGCCCTTGTTGTGGGTCTGCCGGTAGAGGTGCTTGGGCTCCAGAAAGAGCACGGGGTCATCGCAGCGAATCGCCGTCCGAAGCAGGCCCGCGGCATCCAGAGCGGTACTGGGGTAGACCACCCGGAGGCCGGGGAGGTGCGTGAAAGTGCTCTCACCGCACTGGCTGTGGTAGGTGGCACCGCCCATGAGGTAACCCGCGATGGGCACCCGTACCACCATGGGCGATTTGAAGGCGCCATTCGAGCGCCAGCGGATGGTGGCCAGCTCGTCGCGGAGCTGCTGCATGGCGGGCCAGATGTAGTCGAAGAACTGGATCTCCACCACAGGTTTGAACCCACGCGCCGCAAGGCCGATGGCACGCCCGACAATGGTGGCCTCGGCCAGAGGCGTGTTGAAAACGCGGTGGGCGCCAAACTGCTTCTGCAGGCCGTGGGTGGTCTTGAAGACGCCGCCCTTCCCCTTCACCTCGTCCTGGATGTCGACGCGGCTGACATCGGCCACGTCCTCCCCGAACACCAGGATGCGCGGATCCCGCGCCATCTCATGCTTGAGGGTGGTGTTGATGAGGTCGATCATCGTCTTCTTGCCCGTGGCCTGGTCGCCAGAGGCCTCTTCGGTATCGAAGGCGGCGGACGTCGGATCCACTTCCTCACTGTAGAGATGACGGAAGTAGCTGCCGGGTTCGGGACTCGGAGCCTTCTCCGCCTCCTGCCAGGCGGAGTCGATCTCGGCCTGAACCTCCTCCTTCAGCATCTGAAGCTGGGCCTCAGAGAGATCGCCCCAGGCCACCAGCTGATTGGCAAAAGTGGTCACCGGATCCCGCTGAGCCTCTGCCTCCCGCTGGGGCTTGGACTTGTAGAGCTGCTCGTCATCCGACAGGGAATGGCTGTACGGCCGGATCACCTTGGCCCGCACCAGGGCCGGACCCTTCCGGGCGCGGGCGTGGGTGGCGGCGGCCTTCAGGGCCTCATAGCTGGCGACGGGATCGCAGCCATCCACCTCATCTAGGATGAGCAGGCCATGGACAGCATAACCCTGCAGCAGCGCGGCGATGTTTCCGCCCGGGTACTGCACCTCGCTGGGGGTGCTGATGGCGTAGCCGTTGTCCTCCACGAGGAAGACCACCGGCGCCTTCAGGTTCACGGCATTGCTGACGGCCTCCCAGAATTCGCCCTGGCTGCAGGTGCCATCGCCCGTGGTCACGAGGACCACCTCGTCGGACGCGATGCCAAGCTGCTCCTGCACACCCCCCTGCTCAGCCCGCAGCACGGCCTCGGCAGCCCCCACGGCCTGCAGCAACTGGCTGCCGGTCGGACTGGACGTGGTGAAGATGTTGAGGCCCTTGTGGCCCCAGTGGCTGGGCATCTGCCGACCGCCGCTGGCGGGGTCATCTGCGGAGCCCACGGAGCCCAGGAACATCTCCTTGGCCGTGTAGCCGAGACCGTAGGCCAGGGCCCTGTCCCGGTAATAGAAGAAGAACCAGTCGTGGCCCGGGCGGAATACCAGTGACGCCGCGGCCTGGATGGCCTCATGGCCCACGCCGTTGATCTGGAAGAAGACCTTGTTCTGGCGCTTGCCCAGGATCTCCTTGTCATCGATGCGCCGGGCAGCGTAGATCGTGCGATACAACCTGACCCGCTGTTCGCGGGAGAGGGTGGTGGCAACGGCAGTCTGGACGGGGCTGTCAGCCACAGGTACTCCTATCGCCAGGGGCGATCCATGGCCCAATCTAGCACGCAGCCATTGGGGCCGAATTCCTCCGGGAATATTTCACAGACCATCACTACTTAACCTAAGAACCAGGGCTATGGCACAGACCGCCACAGATCGATTCATGACAGGAAGGTCGAGATCGCTGTACCTGGGCCCGCGGGGGATTGATCACGGATTCCGTTACAATCGAATCTTTGCGAGCCCCCGATGCCCCAGCCTGCCAACGAAATCCGCGCCATCCATGACCTGCCCGTGCCCGAACTGCTCTACCGGGCCGCCACGGCCCACCGGCAGCACTGGAATGCGGAAGAAATCCAGTTCTGCACCCTGGATTCCATCAAGACTGGGGCCTGCCCTGAGGATTGCGCCTACTGCCCCCAGAGCGCCCGGTACCAGACCGCCCTGAAGGTGGAGCCTCTCAAGGACGTGGAACAGGTACTGGCCGGCGCCGCCGAGGCCAAGGCCAACGGCTCCACCCGCTACTGCATGGGCGCCGCCTGGCGCGAAGTGAAGGACGACGCCAACTTCGACGCCGTGCTCGACATGGTGCGAGGCGTCTCCGGCATGGGCATGGAGGTCTGCGTCACCCTGGGCATGCTCAACGAGGCCCAGGCCAGGCGCCTCAAGGCCGCTGGCTGCCAGGTCTACAACCACAACATCGACAGCAGCCGCGATTTCTACGAGACCATCATCCACACCCGCAAGTTCGACGAGCGGCTGGAGACCATCGCGGCCGTGCGCGCCGCGGGATTGGAGGTCTGCTCTGGCGGCATCGTGGGCATGGGCGAAACCATCGATCAGCGCATCCACTTCCTGCAGGAGTTGACGGAGCTGACCCCGGCGCCGGAAAGCATTCCCATCAACCAGTTCGTGGCCGTGAATGGCACACCCCTGGCGAACGTGGACCCCCTGCCCCCGCTGGAACTGGTGCGCATGATCGCCACGGCGCGGATCCTGTTCCCGAAAAGCCGCATCCGCCTCAGCGCGGGCCGCACGGAGATGAGCGACGAGCTGCAGGCTCTCTGTTTCTTCGCGGGCGCCAACAGCATCTTCACCGGCGAGAAGCTCCTCACCACACCCAACCCCGGCGGCAACCACGACCACTGGCTGCTGAGCGCCCTGGGCATGCGGGTGGAGGGCGCCACCGCTAAGGTGTAGATTCCATGCAACTCATCGAAGATCTCCGGAAGGAACACGAGCTCATCGAGCAGGCCGTGGGCTCCCTCCGGGCCTTTGTGACGGCCCGGCTGGCCGGCCAGGGCGATCCTGCGGACGGGACCCGCTTCATGGCCTTCTTCCGCCACTATGCGGGCGACTTCCACCACGACAAGGAGGAGGCGGTGCTGTTCCGGGCCCTGGTGGACCGGGCGGAAATCCCGGAGGATCGGGGGCCCATCGCCGCCATCACCGGCGAGCACCGACGCATGGCTCAGCTCCTGGATGGCCTGGAACCGCTGCTGGGCTCACCTCTTCTCGCGGCAGCCGAGCGCACCCGCATTCTGGCCCTGGCCGTGGACTACAGCCACTCCCTCTGGCGCCACATGGATGCCGAGAACTCCGTCCTCTTCCCTGAAGGCCAGGAGCGGCTGCGCCGTTTCCATATCCAGGAACTGCCCTCCCGGCCCATGACCGAGGCCGAGCAGCAGGCCCGGGAAGGTGCCCTGGCCCTCCTGGCCATCTATCCACCCGAGCACGATCCGGAAGTCAACCGGGGCGACGGCTGCGTGGCCTGCCCCTCCTTCGGCACCACCTGCGACGGGCTGGAGCGGGAATGGTGGACTGACCTGGAGTGGGAGGACATGCACGAACGCATGTCCAGCGATTGACTGCCCAGCCATCCCACCTGGAACCCTCCTCCTTTCACAGGTAAACTGGTTCATTCGGCGCCAAGATTTACCTGACGATTCCAGTCTCCTTGGTGTTTTCCAGCTCGGGATCGGCGAAGCCGCTTTCCCAGCTGGAACGGACATCAAATCGGCACCTGCAAGGACTCAAATGCGCGAGATGGACAAGGCTTTCGACTTCAGGACGGCGCAGACGCGCTGGTACTCGGTGTGGGATGAATCCAAGGCCTTCGAGGCGGCCCCGAAGAGCGGGAAGGAACCCTGGTCCATCGTGATCCCGCCCCCCAACATCACCGGCAACCTGCATATGGGCCACGCGCTCGTGAACACGCTGCATGACGTGCTCACGCGCTTCAAGCGCGCCCAGGGTTTCGACGCCCTCTGGGTGCCCGGCACCGATCATGCCGGCATCGCCACCCAGATGATGGTGGAGCGCCAGCTCAAGGCGGAAGGCACGGACCGGCATAAGCTGGGCCGCGACGCCTTCGAGGCGCGCATCTGGGACTGGAAGGAGAAGAACCAGGGGGCCATCGAGCACCAGCTCAAGCGTCTGGGCTGCTCCGTGGACTGGACCCGCAACCGCTTCACCCTAGACCCGGCCCTGAACCGCGCCGTGCGCCACGTCTTCGTGGAGAGCTACAAGGCCGGGCGCATCTACCGCGGCCCCCGCATGATCCAGTGGGATCCCGCGCTCCAGACGGCCCTCAGCGATCTCGAAGTGAAATACGAGGAACGCAAGGGCAAGCTCTGGTACCTGCGCTACCCGTTGGCAGACGGCAGCGGCAGCGTCGTGGTGGCCACAACCCGCCCCGAGACGATGCTGGGCGACACGGCGGTGGCCGTCCATCCGGACGACGAGCGCTTTCATGGCATGATCGGCAAGCTCATGAACCACCCGCTCACGGGGCGACAGATCCCGGTGGTGGCGGACAGCTTCGTGGATCCGGCCTTCGGCACTGGTTGCGTGAAGGTTACGCCGGCCCACGACCCCAACGACTTCGCCGCCGGGCAGCGGCTGAACCTGCCCTCCATCACCATCATCGGCTTCGACGCGAAAATGACCGCCGCGGCCGGGGCCTATGCGGGCCTGGACCGCTTCGAGGCCCGCAAGCACGTCGTGGCCGACTTGAAGGAGCAGGGCTTCCTCGTGAAGGTGGAGGACTACGTCAACAAGATCTCCCTCAGCGACCGCAGCGGCGCCGCGCTGGAACCCCTGGTCAGCGAACAGTGGTTCATGGACGTGAAGGAGGCCGCCGCCAAGGCCCTGGACGCCGTGAAGACCGGCGCCATCCAGTTCACGCCCGAGCACCACGCGGCGGTGTGGGCCCACTGGCTCACCAACATCCAGGACTGGTGCATCAGCCGCCAGCTGGTCTGGGGCCACCGCATCCCCGCCTGGACCTGCGCCAGGTGCGGTGAGCTCCATGTGGAGATGGAGGCGCCCTCCGCATGTCGCACATGTGGAGATAAAAAACTGATCCAGGATCCGGACACGCTGGATACCTGGTTCAGCTCTGCGCTTTGGCCGTTCAGCGTCTTCGGGTGGCCGGAACAGACCGAGGATCTGAAGCGCTACTACCCCACCAGCGTGCTCATCACGGGCTACGACATTCTGTTCTTCTGGGTGGCCCGCATGGCCATGGCGGGCCTCACCTGGATGGGCGACGTGCCCTTCCGCAAGGTCTACTTCAACAGCTTGGTGCGCGACGCCGGCGGCCAGAAGATGAGCAAGACCAAGGGCAATGTCATCGATCCCCTGGAAGTGATGGAGG
>CAIXHJ010000229.1 GCA_903919165.1 uncultured Holophagaceae bacterium | reverse complement strand
GGGCGCAGATCGGCCGATACATGGGGGTGGTGACCCTTGGCGTGTTCTTCGTCCTCTGGTGGGTGCCGTTCGTGAATACCCTCTTCTGGAATCTTGTCTTCTGGATCACGTCGCACCTGGGGATTTCTCCCGTCCTGGCCGTCACGGGCCTGAAAGCCTTCCAGTTCTGGATCCACTAGGCCCGAGCCAAGCCCAACTAAACCCTGTCACCAAACAATCCTGTCGAGACTCGGGAGCTTTTCCGAAGCAGATTCTCGCGCCTCTTCGCTTGGAGGATTCTCAACGCGAAAATCGCGAAAGGGGGCGAATTACACGAAAACCTCTGAAATCCAGGCATTTGAGCAAGAATCCTGATCGTATTCGCGACATTCGCCTAATTCGCGGAATTCTTGTGGTTTAGACTAACAATGCAGACCCGGGAGAACCGGATAATGCAGGTAGGGCCTTTGCAATCCAATCTCAAGCGGCTTTATGATGTATTTGGGCTCTTCGGCGGTCTCGGATGCGTTTCCATTGTTCGGAACGGATGAGTTCGAAGAGTGGTCGAGGCTGGCGGAGCTTTCCTTTAGGCCAGCCTGGGGAATTACCTCGTGGTTTGGGCACACAGGCAGGTGTACCGATCCTGGCAAGAATGGCTTCCAGCCCCATGCAGACACGTCCGGGAGAGAGATTGGCCTGCGGTTTCTGCCAGGGGAGGGGCTTGTCAGCGACGATAGGGCGGGCCAACCAAAGCTCCCAGGTGATGAAGGGCATCAAATCGCTCCATCGGTCACCTTGCTCAGGGGTTGCCAAGTGAGGCAAAGTCCAATGCAATCTCCCTTTGGCAAAGCGGTTCCAGTGATCCACAGGGTAACGTTGGGCATAGTAACGCCACCAGTATTCAGGCAAGGTTTCGCCCGTTGCGCCCATCCAGAGGATACGCGGCTTGCGGCGCGTGCCTGGCGCTTGTGGGCGCTCGATTTGAACGACATCCATCCGGCAGTCGGGTGCTTGGCGGAAGCGCAGACCCTTCCAGAGGCGGATGATGACGAAACCGAATTCAGGGTCTTCTGTTTCAAGGATCAGGTCGGGTGTCCACCAGGTGGTGGGATCTCTGAAACTGAATTTCACTCCGCGTTTAGGGTATGCACCTCGTCCGCGATAAGGTTTTGTTGGCCCTTCCAGACTCAAATTGCCACGCAAGCGAAAGATCTTGTCTGCCGGAAGGTCGGCAGTCTCTTGCAGAAATACCGCACAGCCATATTCCGAGTCCCAAAGCGTCAATGGACGCACTTTCAAGCACTTGCACACCGCCCGCAGTTGTTGGCTGGCTTTCAGGATCGGCTTTTGATCTGTAATCCGTTCATGTAACAGCGGCAATGCCCAACTGCTATGGGGCTCAGGGATGACTGCCAGAGTACTGTAGCCATGCCCGATGGTCACTGGCCGCCGTCCGGGGATCGGCGTCGGTTGATGCTGATAGCTGCGTCCGAATAACGTTTCGGCATACAGCCGTTCCCAAGCCGTATGATCACCCGCCAGGATTAGGCGCTCTTTTTCCTGCACTTGCGCCAAATACAGCTCCATCAACCTGATCCGATCCGGGCGACCATCCTGCAAGGCTTCATACGCACTCGGCCATCTTCGCCGGAAGGCAGGCGCACACGATAATTCGACGAACGACTGCACATGCCGCATTTGGAGCACCGCATCTGTTAGTTCGAACATCGCATCCCGGGCATTGCCAAGTACACCATAGGCCGCTTGACGAAATTGGATTAGTTTGCTAAAGTCCTCAGCGGCAGTTGAGTTGTGTTTGCGAGACATAGCTCAATTCTGCCACTGGGCAGCTTGCGAAATCAAGCTGCCCTT
Organism: uncultured Holophagaceae bacterium; assembly: GCA_903919165.1. Taxonomy (GTDB): domain Bacteria; phylum Acidobacteriota; class Holophagae; order Holophagales; family Holophagaceae; genus Geothrix. The sequence goes on along the minus strand of CAIXHJ010000229.1, from coordinate 254 downwards.
TCTTGCACCACCCAAATTAGTCTAAACTACAAGTTATTCGCGTTCCGCTCTTGTGCTGGTGTGCGCGAGACAAGAACGACTTTCGGAACGCCCTTTCCTGATGTTTCGGGGGTATTGACGAAATAGAATATTTGTTCTACAATTCCCTCGGATCGTGTTCTTGTCACGTTTGGAGCAAGGAGGGCAGCATGGCGAACAAATTCGCGGGCCAAATCAATGAGATCGGCCGAAACGTCGAAGACCTGGCGGACTAT
>CAIXHJ010000228.1 GCA_903919165.1 uncultured Holophagaceae bacterium | reverse complement strand
GCTGCTCGCGGTGGCCCTCATGCTGGTCTGCGGCATGGTGCTGTTCCTGGTCCTGGGCAAGAGTCCCGTGGAGGGCTTCAAGGTCTTCTTCATCCAGCCCATGGCGGACCGCTATGGTGTTGCGGAGCTTTTCCTGAAGGCAACCCCCCTCATGCTCTGCGCCGTCGGGTTGTCTGTGGGCTTCCGCGGCAATGTGTGGAACATCGGCGCCGAGGGACAACTCCTGGTCGGCGCCCTGGCGGGGGGCGGCGTGGCTTTATTCTTCCCCAATAGCCATAGCCCCCTCCTCCTGCCAGCCATGTTCGTGGCCGGGGCCCTGGGCGGCATGCTCTGGGCCGCCATTCCGGCATGGCTGCGCACCCGCTTCAACGCCAACGAGATCCTCACCAGCCTCATGCTCGTTTATGTGGCGGAACTGTTGGTCTCCTGGCTGGTCCATGGTCCATGGAAGGACCCCGACGGCTTCAATTTCCCCCAGACCCGGCTGTTCCAGCCCAAGGCCATCCTCCCGATCCTGGTGGAGGGCACCCGCGTCAACGCGGCGCTAATCGTGGCCCTCGTCGTCCTGGTCATTGGCTGGATCTTCATGAACCGCAGTTTCCTCGGCTATCAGATGAAAGTGTCGGGCCAGGCTGAACGTGCGGGGCGCTATGCGGGCTTTTCGGCCCGCCGCACGGTCTGGATCGGCATGCTGGTGGGGGGCTGCTGCGCGGGTCTTGCGGGTGTGTCGGAAGTGGCGGGACCCATCGGGCAGATCACTGAGCACATCTCGCCGGGCTACGGCTTCGCCGCCATGATCGTGGCGTTCGTGGGCCGCCTGGAACCCGTCGGCATCCTCCTCGCCAGTCTGCTCATGGCACTGCTCTACATGGGCGGCGAGCAGGCCCAGCAATACCTGGGGCTGCCCTTTTCCATCTCCAAGGTGTTCCAGGGCCTTCTGCTGTTCTTCATTCTGGGATCCGACGTATTCATCCATTTCCGGCTGCGGCTGGACCGCGGAAGAAAGTAGGGGGGCGTCATGGAACCTAGCCTCGTTTCCGCGGTCCTGTTCGCCACCATCGTCGCGGGGACGCCGCTGATCCTCACCGCGCTCGGAGAGCTGGTGACGGAGAAGTCCGGGGTCCTCAACCTGGGGGCCGAAGGCATCATGTCTGTCGGTGCGGTGGCCGCATTTGCCGTCACCCTCAATACAGGGAGCCCTCTCCTGGGGATCGTGGCGGGTATGGTGGCGGGGATGGCCATGTCGGCTCTCTTCGGGTTCGCGGCCCTCACGCTCCAGGCCAACCAGGTGGCCTCGGGGCTGGCCCTCTCCATCTTCGGCGTGGGCCTCTCGGCCTTCGTCGGCAAGCCCTATGAATCGCAGACCTTGAGCAGCGTAGCTCCCTTGAAGATCCCGCTTCTGTCGAAGCTGCCGGTGCTGGGGCACGCCCTGTTCGAGCAGCAGGCGCTGGTGTATTTCTCCTGGATCATGCTGGCCGTGGTGGCCTGGTTCCTCTACCGCACCCGCTGGGGTCTGGTGCTCCGCGCCGTGGGCGAAACACCGGTCGCGGCCCATGCCATCGGCTACAACGTGCTTCGCATCCGCTACCTCGCCGCCATTTTCGGAGGGGCCATGGCTGGTATCGGAGGCGCCTTCCTCTCCGTCTTCTACACGCCCCTGTGGGTGGAGGGCATGGTGGCGGGGCGTGGCTGGATCTCCCTGGCCCTGGTGGTCTTCGCCACCTGGAGACCCCTGCGGGTGATGTTGGGTGCCTACCTGTTTGGTGGCGCCATGATTACCCAGATGTTCGTCCAGGGCTCGGGTATCCGCCTGGACATCCCAGCCCAGTTCCTTTCGGCGCTCCCTTATCTGGCCACGGTGGTGGTGCTGGTGCTAATCTCCCGCAACCGCAGTACGATCCGACTGAACTCGCCCGCCTCCCTGGGCCAGCCGTTCATGCCCGATGCTTGACACTGCAACAACACGCCGCTTCGTGCGGACCTCAATCATCACTCTCAGAAGGAGTCCCTCATGCAGAGACTGAAATCCTCGATCACCCTCCTCGGCCTGGGCCTGCTGGCCGTTGCGCCCCTGGCCGCGGCCGATCCAGCCCCGACCCAGGTCGGATTCGTCTACGTGAGCCCCGTGGGTGACGCGGGCTGGACCTACCAGCATGACCAGGGCCGCAAGGAGATGGAAAAGGCCATGGCCGGCAAGGTCAGGACCAATTTCGTCGAGAACGTGCCCGAGGGCGCCGATGCTGAGCGCGTCATCCGCCAGATGATCACCGGCGGGGCCAAGATCGTCTTCACGACTTCCTTCGGCTACATGAATCCCACCGAGAAGGTGGCCTCGGCCTTCCCGGACAAGTTCTTCTTCCATGCCACTGGCTACAAGACCGGCAAGAACATGGGCATCTACAACGCCCGCTTCTACGAAGGCCGCTACCTCTGCGGCGTCATCGCCGGCAAGATGACCAAGTCCCACATCGCGGGCTATGTGGCGGCCTTCCCCATCCCCGAGGTACTGCAGGGCATCAACGCTTTCACCGAGGGCATGCGGAGCGTGGATCCCAAGGCCGAGGTCCGGGTGATCTGGGTGAACAGCTGGTTCGATCCGGGCAAGGAGCGGGAAGCCGCCCTGACCCTGATCTCACAGGGCGCGGACATGCTCACGCACCACACGGACTCCACTGCTGTGGTGCAGGCTGCGGAAGAGAAACACAAGGATAATGCCAACCTCTATTCCTTCAGCTACCACTCCGACATGAGCAAATACGGCCCCAAGTCCTGCCTCACCGGTACCACCCACCTCTGGGGCGACTTCTACACGCGCACCGTCAAGGAAGTGCTGGCTGGCACCTGGACGGGCACCAATGTGTGGGGCGGCATAAAGGACGGCATGATCAAGCTGGCGCCCCTGAACGCCGCTGTCCCCGAGGCGGTCAAGAAGGACGTGACCAAGCTTGAGAAGGAAATCAAGGAAGGCAAGCGACATCCTTTCGCCGGCCCAGTAGTGGCCCAGGATGGCAAGGAACTGGTCCCCAAGGGCAGGAACATGACTGACGCCGAGCTGGGCGCAATGAATTACTACGTGAAGGGCGTGGCTTCGACCCTGCCCAAGAACTGATCCTTACCCAGGGCCGGGGCAGCAGGGGGTTCCTCCCTCGCTCTCCGGCCCTGGCCCTATAAAAGGGTGACTTTCCGTGCTGATCCGCGCCTCTCTGCTGTCCGCGCCCTCCCTCCAGGAGCTTCGTTTCGAGGCCGATGGCGGGCTGGTGGTGGACGGCAAGGGGAGCATCACTGACGCTGGGGCCTTCGAGGCCGTATCGGCCCGCCATCCAGGGATGGTGGTGGAGGACCTTCGGCCCTTCTGGATCCTGCCGGGCCTGGTGGATCTGCATGCCCATCTGCCCCAATACGAAGCGGTCGCCGCCGATGGGCTGGAACTGCTGCCCTGGCTGGAACGCCACATCTTTCCTGCCGAGGCGCGCTTTGCCGATGGTGCGCATGCGAGGGCAACCGCTCGGACTTATCTAAGGGACGCCTTGTCCCTCGGCACCACCACCACGGTGCTCTACGCCACCATCCATGCCGAAGCAACGGATGCCATCTTCCAGGAGGCGGAAGCCTGCGGCATCCGCGCCGTCATCGGCAAGACCATGATGGATCGCCATGCACCGGGGTCCCTGCGGGAGGACACGGAGACCAGCTTGCGCGACAGCGAGGAACTCTGCCGCGCCTGGCATGGCAGGGACGGTGGCCGCCTGCAATATGCCTTCACCCCCCGGTTCGCGCCCAGCTGTTCCCGGGAACTCATGCTCGGAGCAGGGCGGCTGGCCCAAAAATACGGGGCCTTCATCCAGACTCACCTGGCCGAGAACCTGCAGGAACTGGAATGGGTGCGCGAGCTCTTCCCGGAAGCTGACAGCTACACCGATGTCTACCGCCGTTTCGGCTTGTTGGGGTCGCGAACGCTGCTGGGCCACGGCATCCACCTGGCGCCAGCCGAACGACGCGTCCTGCGGGAATCGGGTAGCCACCTCATCCACTGCCCGAGCTCCAACGCCTTCCTGCAAAGTGGCATCATGCCGCTCCGGAAATGGCTGGGGGAGGGGCTCTCCGTGGGCCTGGGCACCGACGTGGGGGCGGGCCCCAGCCTGTCCATGTTCCGGGAGATGGGGGAAGCCTGCACTGCCAGCAAGCTGAGGCGGGCCGCCCAGACCGTGCAAACCGCCCGCCTGAGCCAGGTCCCCGGACTCTCGGAGGAGCAGAAGCTCCTCGTGGCCGGGGCCCTGGACTTGGATCCCCAGCCCGCGCTGGACGCCGTGGGTGCCTTCCACCTGGCCACCCGGGGAGGCGCCGAGGCGCTGGGTCTCGGCGATCGCCTGGGTCGGTTGGAACCGGGCTTCGACGCGGATTTCCTGGTGGTGGACATCCGGCAGGCCGATCCCCTGAAGCGGGTTTCGGCGGATCCAGCCCATGTCCTCTCGCGGCTGGTCTACCGCTCGGACCCCCATCTGGTCCAGGCCGCCTATGTGCGGGGCCGGCGCTGTTTCCACCGGTCCGGAACCTAGGTCTGGCCCGAACTGCCAGAATGATTGCCTAAGCGAGGAACCCATGAAGGACTACGCCCACATCGGTCGCTCCGTGCTTCGCAGGGAAGGCCGTGCGAAGCTCACGGGGGCGGCCCTCTTCACGGATGATCTCAAGATTGAAGGGCTCCTCTATGGCGCCACGGTCCGCAGCCGGGAACCCAGGGGGCGGATCAAGGGCATCCATTTCGAGGAGGGCTTCCCCTGGGAAGAATTCATCATCGTCACGGCCAGGGACATCCCCGGGAAGAACGTGGTGGCCCATTTGCAGCAGGACCAGCCCTGTCTCGCCGACGGCGTGATCAACCATGCAGAGGAAGCCATCGTGCTGCTGGCCCATCCAGATCCGCTGCGGGTTCAGGATGCCCGGGCACGGGTGCGGGTGGACGTCGAGCCTCTGCCCACGGTGCTCAGCATCGAGGAAAGCCTGGCCTGCGACCCGGTCATCTGGGGCCAGGACAACGTCTTCAAGACCATCCTGATCACCAAGGGAGATCCCGACGGCGCCAGGGTGAAGGGCCACTTCCAGCTGGAGGCCACCTACCGCACCGGGGCCCAGGAGCAGCTGTACATAGAACCCAACGCCATGATCGGGGAAGCCACGGCCGAGGGCGTGCTGGTGCGGGGTTCCATGCAGTGCCCCTACTACGTCCATCACGCACTCCACGAGATGTTCCACCTGCCACTGGAGAAGATTCGCGTGGTCCAGGTGGAGACTGGCGGCGGCTTCGGCGGCAAGGAGGACTACCCCTCGATGCTCGCCTGCCATGTGGCCCTGCTTTCCTGGAAGGCCGGCGGACGCCCCGTGAAGATCGCCTATGACCGCGAGGAGGACATGGCCTGCACCACCAAGCGCCATCCCTCCCGGACCCGCATTCGCAGCGCCTTTGGAGCCGACGGTACGCTGCTCGCCCTGGACGTGGAACTCATCCTGGACGGCGGCGCCTACATGACGCTGTCGCCGGTGGTCCTCAGCCGGGCAGCAATCCACGCCTCGGGCCCCTATCGCTGTTCGAACCTGCGCGTCCATGCCCAGGCGCTGGCCACCAACACGCCACCCCACGGGGCTTTTCGCGGGTTCGGGGCGCCCCAGAGCCTCTTCGCCATCGAACGGCACATGGATGAGGCGGCCCAGCACCTGGGTCTCGATCCGGCCGAACTGCGGCGGAGGAACCTCCTGCACACGGGCGATGCCATGGCCACCGGCCAGATCATGCGCGACGAGGTGGATCTGGTGGCCCTCATGGATCGGGCCCTCACCGAGATCCGCTACGCAGAAAAGCGTGCCAGCTACCCCACCCTCAACGCCGGCGACGACCCCGTCAAGCGGGGCGTGGGGTTCTCAGTGTTCATGCACGGGGGCGGGTTCACGGGCAGTGCCGAGTCGACGCTCAACTCCGTGGTGGCCCTGGAAGGCACCGCCGGTGGGCGGGTGCGGGTACTGGCGGCCTCCACGGAAATGGGGCAGGGGGCCAATACGGTCTTCACCCAGGTAGCCGCCGAGGCCCTGCAGGCGCCCGTGGATCTCATCGAGGTGGTTCCCCCGGACACTGCCCTGGTGCCCAACAGCGGTCCCACAGTGGCTTCCCGCACCACCCAGGTGGTGGGCAAGCTGGTGCTGGATGCGGGTCTGGCCATGCGGAAGACCCTCCTCGAAGCCGGGCTCCTGGCGGACGGCGATGTGGCCGCCGCCATCCGTACCTATGTGGCACGCCATGGGGCGCTGCGCACGGAAAGCCGGTACCAGAAGCCGGATTTCGTGGAATGGGACGACGCCACCTACCGTGGCGACGCCTACGCCACCTATGCATGGGCCTGCTATGCCGCCGATCTGCGCGTCGACCTGGTGACCTACGAGACCCAGGTGGCCGATTTCGTGGCCGTGCAGGAAGTGGGCCGGGTCCTCAACCCCACCCTGGCCGCCGGGCAGATCGAGGGCGGCGTTGCCCAGGGCATCGGCTGGGGCCTCAACGAGGAGGTAATCTGGCGCCAAGGCAGCATGGCCAATCATCAGATGAGCAACTATCTGATGGCCACGGCGGCAGACCTGCCGCGCATCCGGGTCTTCTTCGAGGAGCGGCCCTATGCCTATGGCCCCGGTGGAGCCAAGGGCCTCGGAGAATTGCCCATGGACGGCCCGGCCTCAGCCCTCCTCAACGGAGTGCAGCACGCCCTCGGCCTCGTACCCCGGCAGGTGCCGCTGACGCCTGAGGTCTTGATGGATCTGGTGGAAGGAGCCTGAGATGGCCACGCAGAAGATCCCCCTGGAATTGACGGTCAACGGCGAAGCGCGCCAGGCCCTCGTGCATCCCATGGCCCGGCTGCTGGATGTGATCCGCGAGGACTTCGGCCTCACGGGCACCAAGGAGGGCTGCGGCGAAGGCGAGTGCGGTGCCTGCTCCGTGATTCTGGACGGCAGCCTGGTGAATGCCTGTCTGGTGCCTGCCGTCCAGGCGCAGGGATCAACTCTGCGCACCGTGGAAGGCCTGGCGGGAGTGGATCTGAGCCCGCTGCAGGAAGCCTTCCTCCACCACGGCGGCGCCCAGTGCGGGTTCTGCACGCCGGGGATGCTCGTGGCGGGGACCCACCTGCTGGAGACGGACGCGGTTCAGGATGAAGCGAAGGCCCGCGAAGGCCTCTCAGGGAATCTTTGCCGCTGCACCGGCTACGTGAAGATCGTGGACGCGCTGCTGGCGGCCCGGGAGGGGCGCTCATGAGAGGCCAGCCCTCCCTCTGCGACGTACTGACGCCCCAGAGCCTGCAGGAGGCTCTGTCCCTGCGCGTGGCGCACCCCGAGGCCCGGCCCCTGGCGGGCGGCACGGACCTGATGGTGCCCTTTGCGGCCGGTCGTCTGCCGGACCGGCTCTTCCTCAACCTGTGGGGCCTGGAGGAACTCCGGGGCATCACCGTGTCCGATGGCGAGGTGACCTGCGGGGCCCTGACCCTCTTCCGCGAGATTGCGGTCCACCCTTTGATGCAGCGGGAATTCCCCAACCTGGTCCGGAGCGCCAAGGTCACCGGCGCCCTGGCCATCCAGAGCCGGGGCAGCCTGGGCGGCAACATCGCCAATGGCAGCCCTGCGGCGGACACTCCCCCCAGCCTGCTGGTCTATGGTTCCGAGCTGCAGTTGACGTCCCTGCGCGGCTCGCGCTGGGTGCCCTATGCCGACTTCCACACAGGGTACAAGCGCAGCCTCCTGGCCCCCGACGAACTCATCACCCTCATCCGCCTTGCCCGGCTGGGCGACGGGGGCTTCCACTACTTCCGCAAGGTGGGCACCCGTCAGGCCCAGGCCATTTCCAAGGTGAGCCTGGCCGCCTGGGCCAGGACCGGGAATGGTCAAATCCAGGAGCTGCGGATCGCCCTGGGCAGCGTGGCACCCATGCCCATCCGGGCCAGGGGCGCGGAAAAGGCCCTCCTCGGCAGGTCCGTGACCAACCCGCCCTTGGACGCGGCGCTTGAGGCGCTCCAGGCCGACATCTCGCCCATCGACGACCTGCGTTCCTCCGCGCAGTTCCGTCGGAAGGTGGCCGGCAACCTCCTGGCCGACATGCTCAGGGGGCTGGTATCGGCCTGAGCCTCCCGTATCGCGAACCAAGCAATCAAGTTCTTCCAGCATTTCAGGGAGAACGGGAACGCATAGGATACGGAGAAGAGCGCTGGTCGCGGAAGGCACGGGAGAAAGCTGGAAGGCACGGAAAAAAGCAGGGGCGTCCGCTCCGAAAGCACGGGCTGCATCCCGGGGGCTCCTGGGCCGCGCTTCTCGGGACGCAATACAGACGCCCCCGGGATCACTTCCGGCCAAGCCGGAAGCGCCTTTGGCGGGCCCGCTCGGCGATGGCCACGGCTCCTTCCGCGTCCTCTGTGGAATTCCGTGGCTTCCGTGACCAGCCATACAGTTGTGTCTTGTGTGGCTGATTTGCAGGTGGCTTTCCCATTGGGATCGAGATCGGGCCGAACTTGGGCTGGGGATTTGCCCGGACTCTGCGGATAATGAACCCGCAACCAGACCCAACCGGGACCCACGGCCTCCTTCGAGCGGCCTAGTCGGGTCGCAATCCAACAACGCCACGCGCGAGGACCCCATGCTGCAACGCACCATCGGAGTGGATGAACGGCTTCCACTGCTCCAGACACTGCCCCTGAGCCTCCAGCATCTGTTCGCCATGTTCGGCGCCACGGTATTGGTACCGTTCCTCTTCAAGGTGAACCCCGCCACCTGCCTGCTGATGAATGGTGTGGGCACCCTGATCTACCTGTTCGTGGCCAAGGGCCGCATCCCTGCGTACCTCGGGTCGAGCTTCGCCTTCCTCTCGCCAGTCTTCGCCGTCATGGTGGCGGGGCTGAGCTATTCCGCGGCGCAGGGGGGATTCATCGTCTTCGGACTCATCTTCATCCTGATCTCCCAGGTGGTGCGGTTCGCCGGCACGGGTTGGATCGACATCATCTTCCCCCCGGCAGCCATGGGCGCCATCGTGGCGATCATCGGCCTGGAACTGGCACCGGTGGCCACGAACATGGCGGGCCTTACACCGGGCCCCTCGGTCCTGGGCATGCCTTTGCATACGGCACTGATTGTATCGCTTTCCACCCTCGCCGTGACCATCCTGGCTTCCGTGCTGCTGCGCGGCTTCCTGGCCGTGATCCCGGTGCTGCTGGGCGTCATCGTCGGCTACGTGCTTTCCCTGGGACTTGGCGTGGTCGATCTCCAGGCCGTCCACCAGGCGCCCTGGTTCCAGGTGCCCACCCTCTATGCGCCCAGTTTCAACCTCCAGGCTATCCTCATCATCCTGCCCGCCTCGCTGGTGGTGCTGGCCGAGCACGTGGGGCATCTGGTGGTCACCGGGAACATCGTGGGGCGTGACCTCATGAAGGACCCCGGCCTGCACCGCTCCCTGCTGGGTGATGGCATCTCCAACGTACTGTCGGGCCTCGTCGGCGCCACGCCCAACACCACCTATGGCGAGAACATCGGCGTCATGGCCATCACCAAGGTCTACAGCGTGTGGGTCATCGGCGGCACGGCCATCATCGCCATCCTGGTGTCCTTCTCCGGCAAGCTGGCGGCCCTCATCCGGAGTATCCCCACGCCCGTCATGGGCGGGGTGTGCATCCTGCTCTTCGGCATCATCGCCGCCGCGGGCATCCGGATGCTCGTGGAGAAGAAGGTGGACTACACTAAGTCCCGCAACCTGATCCTCACCTCGGTGGTCCTCATCAGCGGCATCAGCGGAGCCGCGATCAACCTGGGCACCGTGCAGCTCAAGGGCATGGCCCTGGGCACCATGGTGGCCATCGTGTTGAGCCTGCTCTTCTGGGGCTTCGACAACCTGGGCATCAACAACGACGCCGGCAACTGATTCGTGCCCTGAGCATGGGCTGGCCCGGGCGGACGCTCGCCCCGGCCAGCCCCCTGTCGTCGAGACTGCGATGCCCCTTTCAGCCAGCAGCGATCCTTCCAGTCCGGTCGTCGAGCTCTGCCGGGAATTCGTGCGCATCTCCAGCCCTTCGGGGGAGGAAGGCGAATTGGCGGCGCTGGTGGCGGTCCGCATGCGGGCCATGGGTTTCGAGGTGGGAACCGACCCCTTCGGTAGCGTGCTCGGTCTGCGGAAAGGATCGAGGCCCGGGCCTGTGCTGCTCATGGATGCGCACCTCGATACCGTCCCGGTGACCCAGCCTGCTGCGTGGCGGCACGACCCCTTCGGCGCTGAGATCGTTCAAGGCCGGCTCTGGGGTCTGGGGTCGGCGGATACCAAGGGTGCCCTCGCGGCAATGCTCTGCGCGGCGGCGGCTCTGGGGGACTTCCCGGGCACGCTCCTCGTCTCCGCCAGTGTCTGCGAGGAAGACCTGACGACCGCGGCCCTGGCCCAGGTGCTGGACCGCCATCCTGCGGATCTGGTCATCGTCGGCGAGCCCACTTCCCTCTACCTGGGCGTCGCCCAGAAAGGGCGCGCGGGGCTGCGGGTGGAAGCATCCGGCCGCAGCGCGCATACCTCCCGTCCAGAGTTGGGCGAGAATGCCATCTACAAGATGATGGAGGCCGTTTCCCGGATCAGAGCCCTGCCGCTGCCCACGGATCCAGAACTGGGCCAGGGGGTCTGCGAACTGATCGAGATCAGCTCCGAGCCCAGGCCCTCGCCGGGCATGGTGCCGCACTTCTGCATGGCCCGCCTGGCCCTGCGGCTCCTGCCCGGAGAGACCGCCCAGTCCGTGCTGGAACGCACCCGCAGCGCCCTCGAGGGCCTAGAGGGCGTCTCGGTACATCTGCTGGAATTGAGCCGGCGCTGCCATACCGGCCTGGCCATCACCATGCAGGAGTTCGTCCCCGCCTGGAAGAACCGGGACAGGGTCCTCCAGGCGCGACTGTTGGAGGCCCTGGGGACCACCGCTTTCGCCGCACCCTACACCACCAACGCCTCCGCAGCCGCAGCCCGGAACCTCCCCACCTTCCTCCTCGGCCCTGGCTCCATCGAGCAGGCCCACACCGTGGACGAGTGGATCGCCCTGGACCAGCTGAACGCAGCCCAGGCGGCCTATTCCGCCGTCATCAGGACCTACCTGGGTTGCTAAGGCTTCAGCGGGCCAGGGAGAGGATGGTGCCGACCTCTTCGGGCGGCCGCCCGACGATGGATTGGTAGTTGCCGCGGTCCGTGGCCCCTTCCGTGACGAGCACCAGGACGGTCTTGTCGGGGCCGAGAAGGCCGCTCGCCCTGAATTCCTCGGCCGCGGCGTCGTCATGCAGGGCCGCAAGGGCCCCCAGCGCCGCAGCCCCGGTCTCGCCCGCGACGACCCCGGCCTCGGCCAGTTCTCGCATGCCTTGACGGGCGCGTTCGTCACCGATGGAGACCATCCAGTCCACGCCTGTGGATACCTTGGGCCACGCCACGGGAGAGGGCAGGCCGCAGTTGAGGCCCACCATGATGGAATGGTGGGGCCCTGGCACGGGCGTCATCTCGCCGGCCCGAGCCGAGACCTGCACGCAGTTGGCGTCCGCGGGTTCCACGCCGATCAGGGCACCCTTCCAGGGGCGGCTCCGGTAATACCCTACGGTGGCGGACATGAACGCGCCGACCCCGACGGGGATGATGACTGCATCCGGCTCCCCGACGCCAGCGGCACGCAGCGCCTGATCGATCTCCATGAAGATGGTCGTGTAGCCCTCCACCACTCGGCGCGGTGTGACGTCGTAACCGGGCCATGAGGTGTCGGAGATGACGAGGCAGTGGTCGCTGGCTTCCTGCGCCGAACGGGCTACGGCCGCGTCGTAGTCGCCATCGACCACGGTGACCGTGGCGCCCTCGTTCTGGATGGCGTGGATCCGCGCGGGCACGGTGCCCGCCGGAACGAAGATGTGGCACTCGAACCCGAGCAGCCGGGCCATGAAGGCCACGGCCCTCCCGTGGTTGCCATCCGTGGCTGCCGCCAGCCCGAAGGGCTTCAGGTAGCTGATCCGCCGGGCCAAGTCGTTGATGTTCGCCCAGGGTTCCGGGTCGAAGCCGAGGTGGTCGCAGAGGGCCCGGTAGGTGGCCCAGGAGGCCCCCAGGATCTTGAAGCTGGGCAGCCCAAGGCGCTGCGTCTCGGCCTTCACCAGCACCCGGCCCACGCCGTAGCGCTGGGCCAGGGCAGGGCAGTCGAACAGGGTCGTGGCGAGGTAGGCCGGCATGCGCCGGTGGAAAGCCCACACGGCCGGGTCCGGAGCGGGCCAGCGCTTCGCCGGGTCAAACAGAGGATTGCGGAGGAGCAACGACTCTGAGGCAACGCTTGGGGTGTTCATCTTCAAACTCCTGGGGATATGGCCGACGGGCGTCGGCCGACATCGGGACGGACAGGATCAGGGATGGACGTGGGTGCCGCCGTGGTTCGCCAGGGCGGCACCGAGGTGGGCGGGATCGGTGATGATGGCTTCTTTTCCGCCGTTTTCCAGGAAGTCGACGACCGCCTGGATCTTGGGCAGCATGCTGCCGGGCTTGAAGTGGCCCTCCCCGATGTAGCGCTTGGCCTCCGCGAGGCTCATGTAGTCCAGGCTCCGCTGGGTGGGCTTGCCGAAATCGAGGCAGACTTTCTCGACTGCCGTGGAGATGACCAGCAGGTCCGCTCCGAGCTGACGGGCAAGGAGGCTGGAGGCGAGATCCTTGTCGATGACCGCCGCCGCCCCGGAAATGTTGCCCGACGAGTCTTCCACCACGGCGATGCCGCCGCCGCCGCAGGCCACGACCACGATGCCCGCGTCCAGGAGGCTCTTGATCACGTCCAGTTCCAGGACGCGCTGGGGCACCGGCGAAGCCACGACCCGCCGCCAACCCCTGCCCGAATCCTCCACCAGATCCCAGCCGTCCTTCTCGCGGTGGATCTGGGCCTGGTCTGCACTCATGAAGGAGCCGATGGGCTTGTTGGGTTTCTGAAAAGCTGGATCCCTGCCGTCCACCAGGACCTGGGTGACCACCGTGGCCGCCACACGCGCCATGCTGCGGCGCTTGAACTCGTTGTAAAGCGCGCACTGGAGATGGTAGCCCAGAGCTCCCTGAGTGTCGGCCACGCAGCTGTCCAACGGCACCATGTGCAGTTCCGGCGCCGCCAGCTCCGAGCGGCGCAGGATGAACCCCACCTGGGGACCGTTCCCGTGGGTCACCACCAGCCGGACCTTCTCCGCCTCAAGCATGTTGGCAATGTGGGCGCAGGTCTCGGCCGCCGCGCCGTACTGATCCGAGACGGTGGTGTGGTCGTTGTCTGAAATGAGGGAGTTCCCCCCGATGGCGATGACGACGGTCTTGGACATGTGGATTCCTTCCGGATGATTACAGGCAGAGGTTCTGGTCGCGTTTGATGATCTGTTCGAGTTTGGCGCCGGGGTTCTTCATGCGGGTGAGGAACATCAGGGCGCTGATGAT
>CAIXHJ010000227.1 GCA_903919165.1 uncultured Holophagaceae bacterium | reverse complement strand
TCGAGTTCCTGGGGCTGCCCCTGGCAGGGCCCGAGAGAACCGTGCGGGAATCCGAGTTGGCTCGGTGGGTGGGCGTGATGAACCGATACGCCCTGCTCCCGGGCGGGTTGAACTGGTCAGCACCCACGCCGAGGCGGCTTCCAGAACTGGGATAAGGCCCTAGTCTCCTGCGATGATGGAGGTTCCAGGGGTACCCCATGTCCATCCTGCTCAGCACGGATCTGCCTTTCCCGATCTTCCGCCGGGGCAAGGTGCGGGATGTGTACGACCTGGACAGCCAACTCCTCATCGTGGCCACGGACCGCATCAGCGCCTTCGATTGCGTGATGCCCGAGGGCATCCCGGACAAGGGCCGGATCCTGACGGCGGTGGCAGCCTACTGGTTTGCCGCCACCGAGGATCTGGTGCCCAACCATTTCCGCGGGAACCCCGGGTGGCCCGCGGTCCTGGAGGCCCACCGCCAGGCCCTGTCGGGCCGCGCGGTCATCGTGGAAAAGACCCGGCCCCTTCCTGTGGAATGCGTGGTGCGCGGTTATCTGGCCGGCAGTGGCTGGAAGGAGTACCAGGCGGCTGGGGCCGTCTGCGGCATCTCGCTCCCCGCAGGTCTGAGGCTCGCGGATCGATTGCCGGAGCCCATCTTCACGCCTGCTACCAAGGCCGAGGAGGGCCACGATGAGAACATCTCCTTCGATCAGATGGTCTCCGTCGTGGGCGATGAATTGGCCGCACGTCTGCGGGACCTGAGCCTGGCCCTGTATGGGCGGGGCTCGGATCTGGCCGCACAGCGGGGCATCCTGCTCGCCGACACGAAATTCGAATTCGGGCTTAGCGATGCTGAAGATCTGATCCTTATTGATGAAGCCCTGACGCCCGATAGCAGCCGCTACTGGCTGGCGGACAGCTGGGCGCCCGGGAAGAACCCGCCGAGCCTCGACAAGCAGTTCCTCCGGGACTACCTGGAAACGCTGGAGACCTGGGACAAGCAGCCACCGGCGCCGCATCTTCCGCCCGCGATCGTGGCAGGCATCCGGGCCCGCTATATGGATCTGGCAAGCCGTTTCGGAATCACAGTGTAGGCAGCGTCTTCAGGTCCCCTGGATCACCCGAGGCACCCATCTGGAGTTTCGCGGGATCCAGCCAGTTCCGCAGCCCCGTGTTCAATGCGTCGAGGGATAAGGCCTTCATGCGTTCGTCGGATCGGCCGTACCCCAGGGCTTCGGCCAGTGCCCGATCCATCTGGGCTTCGGGATGCAGGGAATCCAGGCTGCGGCGGGCGAACCAGGCGACCCGGGCCCGATCCAGATCATCCTGTGCAAACCCACGTCGCCGGAGCGCCTCCAGCCGTTCTTGCAACAGGGACCAGAGATGGGAACCAGGGGTACCCGACTCGCCGTCCAGTGTGGCCAGGAGCCAGCCATTCTCGATCGCCACCTGGACAGACAAGAGGCCTGCATTTCCGGGAACCAGGAGGTTCAACAGTTCTGCGGCCTCCGGCGCGAGATCTCGCGGTCGGGAGGCCATGGCCTGGATTCGGATGCCCTTGCCTGGGTCGGGGATTCGCGGCGCATCCGCAGGAGCTGACGGGGCCGGAGCTGTAGCAGCGCTCGGAGGGGGATTTCTCGGTGAAGGTGGTTCCTGGGCCGCCCAGGATCCCAGGCTCAGCATCACCAGACGCTTGGCCTGTTCCAGTCCAAGGTCCCCGTGGAGGATCAGAATGGCTCGTTCAGGCCGGATCACCTTGGCGCGGAAGGTGAGAAGATCCTCCAGCCGGATGGCGTTCAGGCTGTCCAGGGTGGGTCGGGACGCGGGATCCTGAGTCAGGGCCTGCCGCAACCGCGCGTGGGGAGATCCCTCTGGCCGTTCCACCTGTCGCCGACAGGCCAGCCGTTGTGCCTCCAGGATGGAGGGGTCGATCAACGTACGCATCAGGCGATCAGCCAACAGCCCCATGGCCCGATCCTGGTCCCGGCTGCGAGCCACCAGCCGCCAAGTGAGTCCACCAGGCTCCATGGATTGAGCCAGCAGGATGCCTGAGTCCTCCAGCATCCGGTCAAGCTCCCCGGCCTTCAGATCGGCCGTCTCCGCGTGGTCGAACATCCGATGGAACAGCAGGGGGAGCCCCTGTCGGCTCGGGGGCACGTCCCCGGGTTCGATCCGCAGATGGAGGTTCGCCCGCACCAGAGCGTGCTCATGTTCTTCCAGGAGCACAACCCGCAATCCATTCGGAAGGCTGAACCCCTGGGCTGCTGGCTGGGCCCGGAGGGAGAGGGAAAAGGCCAGGAGGACCACCAGGATGGATTTCACCGTTTCTCCGGGGCGAGCTGGGCCTCCAGCAGTTTCAGGGTGCGAAGGCGTTCTTCGGCACTGAGCATGCGCAGCTGCCGGATCCCTTCGGACACGAGGTGTTCGCGTTGCGCGGGATCTGCGATGCGGGTGGAGGCGAGGGCCTTGAGAACCCGCACCAACTCCGCTTCGATAGGATCCTGGCTCGCGAAAGGGTTGGGTTCGAGAAGCACCGTGGTGCGGTGGCTCGGGATCAACCAAGCGCGCGCCGCCGCCTGGATGGCCTCCGGGGCAAGTGCGCGCAGGCGCTGGATGTCCAGGTCCGTCAGCCGCCAGTCTCCGCCTTCCGCCCAGGCCATGCCGAGGGACCGGGCCAGGGCAGCGGGTTCATCTTCGATCAGAAGATGTTCGGCTTCTAACTGGGCGAGAGCCCGCAGCCATTCGTCCTGGGGAATGGGGTCCTGCTGGAGGTGCAGGATCTCGCTGTGCAGAGCCCCCTCGACCTCCGCCAGGCTGTGGCCATCGCTGGGCCAAAGGTCCGCCACCAGGAGACCGGGAAATCGGCCCCCAGGGACGTCCAAGCTCATCTGCGCCTGCCGCACCAGGCCTTTGATGCGCACCAGTTGGGTCTGGAGGCGGCTGGTCTGGCCCCCGGCCAACAATTGGACTGCCATGCGCAACGCCAAGTGGTCCGGATGGTGGCGGGATGGCATCCGCCAACCCGTCAGGAGTCGCGGGCCCGCTCCCAGCGCGGCTTGCACCCTCCGGTCACCGAGATCGGCGGCGATTTCGGGCAGGATCGCATCTTCCCCATCGGGAGGGACGGGCAGGGTCCCCAGATGGCGCTCCACCACGGGCAGGACAGTGTCCATGCTGAAACTGCCGACGAGGATGATCATCATGCGATCCGGCCTCAGGGAGCGGCGGGCATAGGCTCTGAGATCAGACCAGCGAAGGGCCTCGAGCGAGGGCAGGTAATCCAGGAGATCCCGGCCATAGGGCTGTCCGGGCAGGGCCGCGCCGCGAAGCAGGGCCATGCCCTGGGCCCCCTGCGAGCGAAGATCCGCGATGAGGGAGGTCCGGGCCTGGGAGAACCTGCTGAGCTGGACAGTCCGGAGTCGCTGGGCTTCGGTGCGGCACCAGAACTCGAAGGACTCCAGGGGAAGTTCCGTCTGGGCCAGCAGGGCATCGGCAGTGGCCATGGCCTTCTGACGTCCGCCCCGGGCCGTGTAGAGGTCCGACAGGGGTGATGACGAGAAGAGCGCCTTCATGCGCGATTGGACGGTTTCGAGACTGGCCTCCAGAGAGGGTGCCTGAGTGGGCGCTGCCGGATCCCGGCGCTGGCGGAGCCGCTCGATGCGGATGGCTTCCAGCAGCCCCTCCTCCTGCTTGAGCAGGGCATCCAGATCGGTCTGGTTCCTCGCCGGCACCAGATCCTCGGGCCAGGTGGTTCCGAACAGAGTACGGGCCAGCAGATCCGTGGCTCCAACGGTCGGGGTGGGCTCCTCAGCGCCTCCCCCCTGGAAGACCAAAGTCCCACTAAAGGCGGGCAGGCCTTGCCGCTCCACCAGCAGCAGGCGTGCGCCGTTGGCGAGACGCCGCTCCTGCACTTCCAACGGGCGGGGAACCTGGGCCTGCAGGCCAAGGGCGGCGACGAGAATGGGAACCAGCAGGCGCATGGTCCTCAGAGTACTACTTCACACCCCTACTTCACGTGAACGCTGCCGTTGGTGGTTTCGAGGTGGATCGGCTGGGTCCGGCCCGGCACCTTCAGGTGGGCGCTGTGCTTGGTCAGCTCGATCACCTGGGCGCCGGCGACCTTGAGATCCAGGGAGCCGTTGCTGTTCTCAACCATCAGGTCACCGCTGGCCTTGCCCAGTGCGACCTCGATGTTGCCGTTCGTGGACTCGAGATGGATGCCCTCGCCCCATCCATCGAGGTTGCGGGCGCGGATCGTACCGTTGGTGGTCTCCAGCCGGATCCCGCCCTCGATGTCCTCGAGAACGATGCGGCCATTGGTGGTGCTGCCCTTGATGCGAGCCGCCAGGCTGCGGGCTTCGATGGAGCCGTTGGTGGTGTCAACCTGCACTTCGCCGCGGACGTGGCTGACGAGGATGCTGCCGTTGGTGGCCTCGCAACGGGCGTAGCCGTCCAGGTTCTCGACGGTGACGGTGCCGTTGGTGGTGCGGAAATACCCAATGAGTTTCCGGGGGACCTGCAGAGTCATCTCGCAGCGGGGGCTGATGTAGATGCCGAAACTCCAGGAGGGCTGCTGGAAGACCGCCTCGATGTCCAGGTCCGGACCCTTCCGCTGGAGTACCAGTTCCACCCGGCGTTTCTGGCTGTCGCGGATCTGCGCCGTGAGAGCGACTTCATCCCTCTCCCAGCCCGTCACCCGGATGTCGCCATTGCGGTTCTTCACCCAGAGTTTCGAGCCCTGGGCCAGCTTCTCGGTCCGCTGCTCCGTGCGGGAGCCCGAGGGCGTGTCCACGCCGATCATGGGGGCGGGCGGCGCCGGCGGGGCCGGAGGAGGTGGCGGAGGCGGTGCCTGGGCCAGCAGGACGCTCCCGGCCAGGAACAGGGGGATCCAGCGGCTGGAAACGGTCATGGGAGCTCCCGCAGGAGGTAGAACCAGAGATAGCCTGGCCAGAGGTGTTCACGGTCAGGAGCCGGTGGCGTTTAGTCACGATACCCTGGAAGATCCTCCAGGAGCCCCATGCCCGCGTACATCCTGTCCGCCGCCCGCACCGCCGTCGGCACCTTCGGGGGTGCCCTCAAACCCCTGAACGCGGTCCAGCTGGGCGCCCTGGCCATCACCGAAGCCTTGGCCCGCGCGGGCATCGAGGGTGACTCCGTGGAAGACGTGATCCTGGGTAACGTGCTCCAGGCCGGCAGCGGACAGAACGTGGCCCGGCTGGCGGCGCTCAAGGCTGGCCTGCCCCATGCGACGCCGGCCCATACGGTCAACCAGGTCTGCGGTTCGGGCCTCAAGGCCGTGGCCCTGGGCGCCCAGTCCATCCTCGTGGGTGACGCGGAATGCGTGGTGGCTGGAGGCACCGAGAGCATGTCCAACGCCCCCTACCTGCTGCCCGCCGCCCGCTGGGGCGCCCGCATGGGGAGCGCCCAGCTCATCGACAGCATGATCCAGGATGGCCTCTGGTGCGGCCACGGCGACACCCACATGGGCATCACTGCGGAGAATGTCGCCGCCAAGCACAGCCTCACGCGCGAGGCCCAGGACGCCTTCGCCCTCCAGAGCCAGAGGTCGGCCGCCGCCGCCCAGGCCGCGGGGTCCTTCGACCGCGAAGTGTTCACCGTGAAGCTGGCGGG
>CAIXHJ010000226.1 GCA_903919165.1 uncultured Holophagaceae bacterium | reverse complement strand
TTCGAAGTGCGGAAGGGCACTCCGAATTCGACACCCAATGCGTCGAGACGGGCTTCGCCGGCCAGGCTCCAGGTGGCGGGCTCATGGCGCAGCACAGCACCGGACAAGGGTGCCCAGGCGCCTTTGAGATCGGAGTAATTGAAGGCTACTTCGACCCGGAGGACACTGCGGACCTTGGGGGCGATGTCCGCGCCTTCGGGGAAGCTCACCAAGCCCAGCGCATGATCACCGCCCTGGAAGTTCAGGCGCAGATCCCCCACCACGCGCCGCGTGTGCAGCCGTTGGTCCGAAGGGTTGTCCACGCCCACGTCGATCTGCAGGCGCAGGCGCGACCGTTCCAGCGGGAATGCCAGCTCGATCCTCGGTTCCACCCGGTCCAGCGAGAACCGCAGTTGCCGGGCCGCTTCCTGGTAGCGCGGGGCCGGGTTGATGGCGTCACAGCCGACCAGCAGGACCACCAGAGGCTGGAGCCAAAGGCGTCGCATGTCAGGCCCCACGGTAAATCACGCAGTTGTCCGTGGTCTCGAAGACCTCGATCTGGCAGAGTTGCGGCAGCGCGGGCTTCAGCTGCTCCCAAATCCACACCGAGATGTTTTCGGCGGTGGACAGGGGGATCAGGTCGTTGAGGAAGCGGTGGTCGAGCTTCGAGATCACCTGCTCCACCACCACCTTGGACAGGTCGTCGAAATCGATGATCATGCCGCTCGTGGGATTCACCTGCCCCTCCAGCAGCACGAAAAGCCTGTAGCTGTGGCCATGCAGGTTCCGGCACTTGCCCGGGTGGTTGTAGATGAAATGGGCTGCTTCGAACCAGTATTCTTTGCGCAGGATCATGGCGCTCACTGTGAAAAGGCCCCGCACGAACGGGGCCTTTCAGTTTAACCCATGGGATGGGACCGCCTGCTACAGGTGGCCCGATGCGGCCAAGGAGCTTAGGACTAGGGCCACGGGCATCAAGGCGACCAGATTCTCCTGCCAACTGGTGTCACGTCGGAAGCGCTGGGGCACCAGCACGGTGTCGCCGGGCTCCACCGACTTGCCATTCACCCAGCTGTCCAGGATGCGGCCATCGGCCTTCAGCAGACGGATGTTCCCTGTGTCCGCATTCCGGGTGGTGCCGCCCGCCAGCCTGAGCAGATCAGACACCTTCATGCCGGTCTGGACCCTGTAAACGGCGAAGGGGCTGGCGGTCTCTCCCACCACGTAGGCTGCTTGCGTAGCCCTGGGAACGATGATCTCGTCCCCATCCTGCAGTTCGACATCTGTAGAGGCATCGCCTTTCAGCGCACCATTGAAGTCCACGACCATGCGGTTGAGACTGCCGGCCAGCAGACCGTGGAGCAGGGGGTTCTTCTGCAGCTGGCCCGTCGTCGGCTGGCGTTTGGTTTCATTCAGCCGCTCGAGGATCTCGTTGACGCCCTTGGTCGTGGGGTCCTTCCCGGTCAATCCGGATTCTTCTGCGGCGCGCGCAAGGGAGGCATCCTGGGTGATCATGCGCCGCAGGAAGATACCCGCCTGGGGCATGGCGTCGGCGGTGATTCCCCCGCCCGCTTTACGAGATCACTCAGTCGTGGCCGGTCCGAATCGAGGGTGTACGACCCGGGACGGACCACCATCCCAGTGATGCGCACGGTCCGATGGACCTTGTAGTCAGGTCTCTCGAACAGGCTGAGCTGATCGTCGGCTTGAATGCGGGGGTTCAAGGCGTCATCCAGCAGGGCCACGGGGCTTCCCTCCTGGGTGGAAAGCAGCTTCGACAGATCGAGCC
>CAIXHJ010000225.1 GCA_903919165.1 uncultured Holophagaceae bacterium | reverse complement strand
GGTCTGGGCCGACGCGACCATGGCGCAGGCCAGGGCCGTGAGGGTGAGGGTTGCAAACCGACGGTTCATGCGATTCTCCTGGGCCAGATGTGGCCATGTTGGGAATGCATGGACTTTGGGGGGTGAGTCCATGCCTGAGCTATGGCCCAGCATCCCGAACCCGGCCCGGGGACTCAAGTGTCTTTTTTGCCCAGAATATTTCCAAATAAATTCGACGCAGGACGCATTTCGATCAACGGATGCCGAGCCTCGGTGAAGATCAGGCGAGGTTATGAGCCTTCAGGAATGTGACGAACCCGAAATCCCCGTCGCTGATGTGATGCTTCAGCCAGCCCTCCATGAACGTTGGCACCATCAAGGCCATGGATTGATGGCTTTCCTGGAATTTGGTCGTTAGTTCGTGAAGGCTGGTGAGCATCGAAGCATGTTCAGACACATGCTGCGGAAGATCGGGATAGCCGAATCTCCTCATGTACGTTTCTTCCGTGGCGAAATGGCGCCTCGAACAAGCCAACAGGTCCCCAAGCTGGGCCTCTAGCGCGTCCCTCCCGGCACCTTCCTGGACCATCCGGCGAAGGCGATCGACGATTCCGAAGAGTTCCTGATGCTGCTCATTGATGAGCTGGATGCCTGTGTCATACCGGGAACTCCAGGTTATTTCCATGGCCCAAGCACCTTCCTATTGCATAACTATCAATTATTTATTTTTTTATAATAATTTACCTACTCTGTCAGGAAATGCTGACACCCGAATGTAGGTTTTCTGGACCGCTAGATCAAGAGAAAATCATTTGCTTGGTCCGATGGCTTTCGCCTGTGTGGGTGGCAACATTTTGCTATGCTCATTGCAGATACCCTGAGCCTGGATACAACATAGTCATCTATCACATGGACGATGGAACCATTGTGGACACTGCTAATGCGGTGAACTCATGGGCGGAGGACACTAGCTGGGATGGCCACAACCGTCTTTCCGAGATCGCAGGTGTCCAATGGATCCACCGAACCCTGTACGAGAACAGCGAGGGCCGGTATTACTTGGAAAGTGTCTCCCGGTGGCAGGGAAGTCCTTCCACCAAATGGGTGAGCCACAAGGACGCCGCTTCCTGGCTCCTTGCCAATGCCTACGCTATCCCGGAGGAACTGGCTCAGGTGGACGATAAAGTTTCAGAGTGACCATCGGCGTACCTGTGGCTTCGGCTAGGATGCTGTATCCCTATTGGCAATCGGCGCGGGCGGAGTGGAACTGCTCTACTGGGTGATCTGAGGGATGCTCACCTGTTCCAGACCGAAACCTTCGACCAAGGAGGTGGAGGACACCTTCAGCGAGTATGGGGCGGGGAGCGTGAGACCTTGCTCTACCTGGGGCTACGGTCTACCTGGTGAACGGAGACCAAAGCTCAAAGCTAGTTGATTGGTCCTTTGGATTAGAAGTCGAAGCCGACCGTCGCGCTGCCTGCAAGAGTTTCGCCACCTCCTTTAAGTCCTTCGGGTCGAAGTGGACGCAGATGCCTTTCTCACATGCCTGAATCCCCATTGTCCTTGCCAGGGAAAGTGCCAAGGCTCTCACAGTATCGTTAGGGATGAGTTCCTTGATCAGCATGGGGGATGCCTCTCCTGGGCTTGGGATGAGGTCACCGGTGAACATCGCCGACGAGTCATCTGTTATTTGGATCGGCTCATGGTAGCTGATGCATTAGTCCCCATTGCTCCGGTATCCGGGTAGTCACCATTAGCATGGGTGGGGCCGTGATCAGAATGGGTGTGCCCGGTGCGCAGGGTGATGCGCACTATCGCCCGCCTTGACGGTTCAGGTGCTGGTGCACAGTGCGCACTATCGAGGATGAAACTGGTCTGGACGTGAAGGACATGGAGGTCGGGCTGGACATCTCTTTTCTGGACAGAAAAACTCATTGTCCACCTGTCCCGCCTGCTGGTATCGGCCAGGCCGAACCGGCGACGATTTTTCCAGAGTGGGACAAGGGTGTGACAACGGCCAGAATTGGAGCAAAAATTAAGCCCTTCAAATCAGGGCTAAGTGTTGGTACCGGTGGTCGGACTCGAACCGACACTCCTTTAGGGGGAAACGGATTTTGAGTCCGTCGCGTCTGCCATTTCGCCACACCGGCCAGGAGGGGCAGAATATCGCATGGACGCGGGTTTTCAAAGCGCGGTGAGAGGGATCCGGCGGCCTGCGCCGAAGGCCTTGGGACTGACCCTGAAGGCGAAGGGCAGTTGGCGCCGCTTGAACTCGGTCCGGCGGAGGAGACCCAGAATGCGTGGCAGCGCCGACCGGGCCTGATCCAGAGCCTTGCCGTCCAGCAACAGGGCCAGGTCATCAGCAAGACGCTCTTCAGGGCGCTGGGCCTCCAGCGCCGTGCCTAGGATGGCGTCCAGCTGTGCGTAGGGTAGGAGACTGGCCTCGTCGGTCTGGCCGGGCCTCAATTCGGCCGTGGGCGGACGGTCGATCACACCCCGGGGCACGGCCTCGCCAAGATCCTGGGCGATGGCGTAGACACGGGCTTTGAGGCAGTCCCCAAGGGGAGAGAAGGCGCCGATGCCATCTCCATAGAGCGTGAAGTAGCCCGTGGCGGCCTCGCTTTTGTTGCCTGTGTTCAGCACGGCCACGCGGTCCGTGCCCAGGCGACGCTGGACTTCCGGCTCCGAGGTGAGCGCCATCAGCAGACTGCCCCGGCTACGGCTCTGGAGATTCTCGTCCGTCAGCCCGAAGTCGCGGCCGGGAAAAGCCTTCTCTAGCGCCGCGGCAAACCCTGCAAAGGGAGCTTCTGCGTCAAGGCTAAGGAAGCCCATGCCCAGGTGTTGGGCCTGTTGCGCCGCGAAGGTGGCACTTTCCACGCTGCTGTAGCGCGTAGGCATGGCTGCCCCCAGGACCCGGTCCGGCCCGAGGGCTTCTACCGCCAGCGCTGCCGCCACGGCGCTGTCGATGCCTCCCGAAAGGCCCAGCACCACCGCCCCCAGACCCTGCTTGGCGAGATTGTCACGGATGCCCGTCACCAGGGCCTGGCGAAGCCATGGACCCTCTTCTGCATCCCGCCAGGCCTCGCCAGGCATGGTGGGATCCACCATGAGTGAACCTTCACGGAATGACGCACAACCCTGCCAGCGCCCGTCCGGAAGCGCCAGCCCGGAGCCACCATCGAAGAGCAGCCAGCTTTCCGCCCCCACGCGGCTGGCGTAGGCGACCGGAATACCGTGCTTTTGCGCCAGACCCGGAAGCAGGCGGCGGCGCTGGGCATCCTTCGAGGGAATGGCCCAGGGGGCGCTGCGGCCCGCGGGAACCCAGCTCCCCAGCGCGCTGGGACTGGCACTGGCGTTGAGGATGAGGGTCGCCCCGGCGGCCACCAGGTCGGCGATGGGATCCATACCGTAACCCACCGGCACGTTCCCCAGCTGCGGGTCCGCCCAGAGATCCTCGCAAATGGAAAGGCCGATGCGATGATCACGGAAGGACACCAGCGGCTGTGGTGAGGCATCAGGTTCGAAGTAGCGATGCTCGTCGAAGACATCGTAGCTGGGCAGCACTCGCTTCCGGGCGCAGTGCCGGAGGAGGCCGCCCTCGCACCACCACAGCTCGTTCCAGAGGCGTCCCGAGGGCGCGGGCCGGGCGGTGCCGAACACCAGGGGCACAGGACCCGTCAGGGCCGCAAGCCGCAGGGATTCCCCCTCGATTCGCCGACGTATGCCAGGTTCCCAGAGCCGGTCCTCCAGTAGGTAACCCGGAATGGCCAGTTCCGGTGCCAGTGCCAGCTCTGCGCCAGAATGGATGGCCTCTGCATAGGCTCCCTCCAGCTTCCGTCCGTTCCCCTCGGGGTCCCCGAGACGGGCGTTGAGTTGGAGCAGGGCAATTCTCATGACACCAACTTAGCAGTTACCAGCGGATCTCCGCGCGGGTGCCTCCCTCTGGCCGGGGCGACAGGCGCAGATCCGCTCCCTGCGAGTTGAGCCACTTCAGGGCCAAAGGCAGGCCCAGGCCCGTGCCATCGGGGCGACCGCTTTCGAAGGGCCGTAGCATGCGAAGGGCCGCGTCCTCGGACAAGCCGGGTCCCTCGTCCAGCACTTCCAGGTGTCGTTCGGAGATCCGCACCATGACCCTTCCGCCGATGGGCGTGGCCTGGCAGGCATTCTCCAGCAGGTTGACCAGGGCCTGGTGCAGCAGCAGGGGGTCGCCGGCGGCAGAACCCCGTCCTTCGCTTGAGAGGCTGCGTCCCCGGCTTGCTGGACGGCGCTTCAGCTCGATCAGGGCCTGGGCCGTCACATCCTCGAGCCGCAGCGTTTCGGACACCGGGTCGAGTGGCTTTGCCCACTGGAGGAATCGCTGGACCAGCCGCTCCAGATCCTCGGTCTCCTCAAGCAACACCTCAGCGGCGCTGCCATGACCGGCCCGCTTCAACAGCTGCCCCTGCCCCTTGAGTACCGCCAGACCATTCTTCAGCTGGTGGGCGACGCCCGCCGTCATCTCGCCCAGTTCGGCGAACCGCTCGCGCAATTGACGGCGGTGACCCTCCAGTTCGCCCTCAGTGATGTCCTCGAACAGTACCAGAGCCCCGATGCGATCCGGCGCCTCGAGGCGCTGGATCCGCCAACGACGGTCCAGCGCACTCAACCGATGGGCCGGCCCTGGTTCACCCTCCAGCGCCCCGCGAAGCCAGGGGTAGGGTTCCAGCACGAAGGCCGCCTCTAGACCGACGACGCCAGCTGTCACGCCCAGGAGTTCTTGGCCCCTGCGGTTCAGGGCCGCAAGCCGGTGCCGCTGATCCACCCAGAGCAGTCCCATCGGGAGTACATCCAGGAGCCGCTCGTGGACCGTGCGCAGCTCCCCGAGGGAGGCCGCCAGCTCACCCCGCTCCCTGAGACTGCCCGACACCGCGGAGAGAAGCAGGGATTCGGGTTCGGCGGGCGTCCGCCGCCGCAGACGGACCCACCGGAACAGGAGGATCAGAAGAGCGCCGAGGACCAAGCCGATGGGGAGGGCCAGAACCAGCCAGGCGTGGAAACGAGAATCCATCCACTCAGGTTAATCTGGATCCCATGGATAGACAGCAGATCTACGTGGTCTCCGGGGGTTCCGGCGAGACGGCTCTCCGGATGGTGCAGGCGGCGCTCACCCAGTTCTCCAAGGGCGAGGGCTCGGCCCTGGTGCGCCGCTTCCAGAATGTGCGCTCCCGGGAGGATCTGGACCGGGTCCTCCAGGCTGCCATGGACAAGCAGGCCGTCATCATCCACACCACCGTGTCCCGCGAGATGCGGGAATACCTCGACGAGCGCTGTTCCGCGCTGCTCCTCACCCAGGTGGACCTGTTCGGCAACCTGCTGGACACCCTGGCCCACCTCCTCCGCGAGCGTCCCGAGGAGCGTCCCGGAAGCTTCCACGCGCTGGGCGACAAGTACTTCCGCCGCATGGAGGCCATCGAGTTCGCGTTGAAATTCGATGACGGCATCGACATGGCCGGTCTGGCGGATGCCGACATCGTGCTGGTGGGCATCAGCCGGACCAGCAAGACGCCCCTGTCCATGTATCTCGCCATGGAAGGCTACAAGGTCATCAACGTCCCCCTCGTGCCTGGGGTGCCCCTGCCGCCGGAGATCCTGACCGTCCCCCAGGGCCGTGTTGTCGGCCTCACCATCCAGGCTGACCGCCTGCAGGAGATCCGAGCCTACCGCCTGAAGCGCCTCGGTGCCACGGGCAGCGCCGACAGTTACAGCGACCTTGGCCGCATCCTCGACGAGTTGGCCTATTCCGACGAGGTCTACAGGCACCACCGCCGCTGGCCCGTGCTGGATGTCACAGGGCGCAGCATCGAAGAAATCGCGGGCCTCGTGCTGGATCGGGTGTTCGGTAAGGAACGGGCGGTTTAGCCATGGCTATCAGCTCTCAGCCATCAGCTGTCAGTCGCTGATTGCCGATACCAGATAGTCGACAGCTACAGCTCATCCTCCAGCCTCTGTACCAGCGTCCGGACGATCTTGATCCGGCCGTAATACTTGTCCTCGCTCTCGACCAGGGTCCAGGGCGCGATTTCGGTACTGGTGCGCTCCAGCATGTCGCAGATGGCGTTCTCGTAGACGGGCCATTTCTCGCGGTTGCGCCAGTCCTCCTCGGTGATTTTGAAACGCTTGAAGGGCGTCGACTGACGTTCCTCGAAGCGTCGCAGCTGCTCCTCCTGGCTGATGGACAGCCAGAACTTGAGCAGGACACTCTGGCTGCGCACGATCTGATCCTCGAAGTCGTTGATCTCACTGTAGGCCCGCTGCCAGTCGGCCTCGGAGCAGTATCCTTCCACCCGTTCAACCAGCACGCGGCCGTACCAGCTTCTGTCGAAGATCATGAACTTGCCCCGCCGGGGCAGGTGGCGCCAGAAGCGCCAGAGGTAAGGCTGGGCCCGCTCCTCCTCGGTGGGCGCCGCCACGGGCTGGATGCGGTAGACACGGGCATCCAGAGCCTGAGTGATGCGGCGGATCCCGCCGCCCTTCCCCGCCGCATCCACGCCTTCAAAGACCAGCACCACGGAATGTTTCCGGAAGTTGCGGTGGCGGGTGAGCAGGTTCAGTTTCCCCTGGAGGCTCAGCAGCTCTTCCTCGTAGTCCTTCTTGTCGAGGCGTTTTTTCAGGTCCAAGGCCCGGAGAATGTTCATCTCGTCGAGAGCCACCGGAGTTTGCCGCACCACAGGGCCCGGTTTCGGGGCCGGGTTGTCCAACCGAGCGCGCATCCGCTCCAGGAGGATCTTCCCCACAGTCAGTTTCTGGTACCGGGAGTCCGTGGCCTCCACGACGATCCAGGGCGAGTCCGCCGTGCTGGTGGAGCGAAGGGCGCGTTCGGACACCTGCCGGAAGGTGTCGTACATCTCGAAGTGCCTCCAGTCCCGGGGCGTCACGCGCCAACGGGTCAGAGGGTCCTTTTCCAGGCTCTTCAGGCGCTTCTTCTGGGTCGCCTTGCCGAGGTGCATCCAGAACTTCAGCACGAGCGTCCCTTCGTGGATGAGCATCTGCTCGAAGCGCGCGACGCGGGCCATGTTCTGGTCCAGTTCCGAGGTCTTGATGCGGCCATTGGCTCGCTCGAGGATCGGCCACGTATACCAGGAGCCATCGAAGATCCCGATCTTTCCCTTGGGTGGCAGCATGCGCCAGTACCTCCACATGTGAGGGCGCTCCCGCTCCTCATCCGAAGGCTCGTCGAGCCCGTGGGCCTGGATGTGGCGGGGATCCATCCACTCATTGAGTGTGTTCACGGTCTCGCTCTTGCCTGCACCGTCCACCCCCGCCACCAGGATGATCACCGGGAATTTAGCGGCGGCGAGGCCGTACTGCGCCTCCAGCAGCGCCTCGCGCAACGCGGGGAGGTCCCTGTCCCAGACTTCTTTGGCGACCTTGTGGCCGAGTTCCGCGGATTCGAACATGGTTCCTCCGGGACGGATGCGCATCCTTTTCGATGCAAGGGTCACGATAGCTGATTTCCCCTCCCGACGGTCAATACTCGTTCGCCAAATCCCCGGCCCGCACATGCTTCTCGAAGGGCTGGAAGACAGGCGCCCCGGCGGATTGGGCGATCCACTCGGCCACGCGGATGCCGTCCACGGCGGCAGAGGTGATGCCCCCCGCGAAGCCCGCGCCTTCGCCGCAGGGGTAGAGCCCAGGATGGGACACCGACTGTCCATCCTCGCCCCGCAGCAACTGGATGGGGCTGCTGGTGCGGCTTTCGATGGCCAGCAGGATGGCCTCGCGGCTGGTGAAGCCGTGGAGCTTCCTGTCGAAAGTGGGCAGCGCCCCCGCCAGCTGCTCCCGCACGAAGTCCGGCAGGCAGGTGCGCAGGTCCGCCGCCACGGCGAAGGGCTTGAAGCTGGTGCGCGGCAGGTGCCCCGAGGCCCGGCCCTTGACGAAATCCTGCACGGCCATGGCCGGGGCACCATAGGTCTCACCGGCCGCGCTGAAGGCGGCCTGCTCCCACTTCCTCTGGAAATACATCCCCGCAAGAAGGTGCTCGCCGCCGAAATCCGCGGTATTCACTTTGGCTACCAGACCGGAATTCGCGAAGCCGGAATCCCGCTTCTCGTTGCTCATGCCATTCACCACCACGCCACCTGGCTCGCTGCTGCACTGGATCACCTGGCCCCCGGGGCACATGCAGAAGCTGTAGGCGGCGCGGTTCAGGCCGAAGTTACAGACCAGCTTGTAGTCCGCGGCGGGAAGGGACAAATGGCCGGCAGAGGGCCCGTACTGAGAGCGGTCAATGAGGTCCTGGGGATGCTCCACCCGCACGCCCATGGCGAAGGGCTTCTGGCGCATGGCGACGCCGTGGCTGTGCAGCATCTCGAAAGTGTCCCTGGCACTGTGGCCCGGCGCCAGCACCAGGACTTCGCAGGGAATCTCCTCGCCGCTGGCCAGCACCGCCGCGCGGACGCGGCCAAGCACATCGAAGCGCATTTCCGCCAGCCTCGACTGGAAGCGGTACTGGGCGCCCCGCGCCTCGGCCGATCTTCGGATGAGAACAGCACAACGGCGGATGACGTCAGTGCCCACGTGGGGCTTGGCCAGGTAGAGGATCCGCGGGTTCGCGCCGAAGCGCACGAAAGCCTCCAGCACGTAGCGCGTGGCGGGATGCCCGATGCGCGTGGTGAGCTTGCCGTCGCTGAAGGTACCGGCGCCTCCCTCGCCAAACTGGGCGTTGGCTTCTGCATCCAGCACCGCGTCCTTCCACAACCCCGAAATCGCCTTCACCCGCTCGCCCATGGCAGGACCGCGCTCGAGCACGATGGGTTCGATGCCATAGTCCAGCAGACGCAGGGCGCAGAATGTTCCAGCGGGACCGCTACCCACCACGACTACGCTGGGGCGGCGCGGTGGCGCTGCCACCGCGCAGGGCGCCCTGACCGACGCCGGATCCAGTTTCAGGCCGCCGGGTTGCGGGCCCAAGGTCAGGTTACGATCCGCATCGAAACTGATGGCCACCAGGAAGCGGATGGCCCCTTTGTGGCGGGCAT
The DNA here is from genome assembly GCA_903919165.1 of uncultured Holophagaceae bacterium. Classification (GTDB taxonomy): domain Bacteria; phylum Acidobacteriota; class Holophagae; order Holophagales; family Holophagaceae; genus Geothrix. The sequence continues at coordinate 11,034 of CAIXHJ010000225.1, read as the reverse complement.
CCAGGCTGCGGCGCTCCAGGGTCACGGCCTGGTAGTCCGCCGACAAACCACCAAGGGCGTGGGCCAGCACCTTCGCTAAGTCCAGCGCCTCCTCGCCCAGGTTCAGCGGCAGGTCGGAGAGCAAGTAGCGCATGATCGCCTCGGCGAAAGGAGCCCGCAGGGCTCAAAGCCAGGGACTCAGGGTAACGCCGTTGCGGGAAAGACAACAAAGCGCCCCGGGTGACCGGGGCGCTTTGTTGCAGGTAGGTGGAACGGTTCAATCCGTCACAGCGAACACCACACGGTCGTTTCGCAGACGTTCAGGATCCAGGATGCGGATGGTGGCGCTCTTGCGATCTTCAGTGAGGGTTACGGTGTACTGCTGGTCCTTCACCAAAGACCCGGGAACCACGTTCACCTTGCTGATCTTGGTGAGGCCTAAGTCGGAGGCCTTGATCTGAACCTCGGGGTTTGGAGCATCCAGAGGCAGGTCCTTGACGAAGCGGGAGGCCAGGGCTTTAGGACCCATGCGGTCTTTGGCGAAGATGGGCACGACAATGACGCCCTCATCTACCAGTTGCTTGCGCTGCCCGATCAGGTAATGCAAGGAGTTGAGCTTGGCCTTCTGGGACTGGCTCAGGGTGGAGAGTTCATTCACCTGGGACAACAAGGAAGTCTTCTCGGTACGCAGGGAGTCCACTTCCTCCTGCACCTTGACCCGCTGGGCCACCAGGCCGTCCACCTGGTCGGCAAGATCGTGGGCCTTGGCCATGTTTTCATCGCGGGCCTGTTCCAGGGCTGCACGCTGGTTGTGCAGGTATTCAGTGGGGCCCACAACAGCCTTGCCCTGGGTGACGGCCGTGAGGTACGTGCCACCCATATACTGGTGGTAGACCTGCCAGCCTGGTTGGAGGTCTTCCATGATGTTGGCCCGGGCGGCGAGCTCCTTGGCCTTCTCCTCCGAGATTCCTCGGCCCTTCAGGTAGCGCACGGCCATGGCGAAGTGGTTGTCCTTCTCTGTGGCGATCTGGGGCTTGGGCAGCTCGGAACGGAGATGGGCCACCTTCGTGGTGAGCTCACCGATCTGCTTGTCACGATCCAGGATCTCCTGGATGAGGGCGGCCGTGCTGTTGTCCTTTTCATTCTTGACTCGTGATTCCAGGAGGGTGCGCTGGTCCGGCGTCAGTTGGATGACCGCGGCGTTGGGCTGCAGGCCCGCCTTGGCCAGGGCTTCCGCCTGGGCCTTGGCGGCTGCCTGGGCCTGGCCTTCGGCAGTCTGAGCCTCCGCGACCTTTTTGACGAGATCAATGGATGCGGTGGATTCGGATTGCGACTTGTTGTCGCAGCCGAACGTAAGAGTGAGGGCGAGGGGCATAGCCGCAAGGGCGGCCCCGAAGGCAATGGTTCTCAGGATATTCATAGGCACCTCTTTGAGAAATGGGGTAGTGCTGAATCTAAAAGGATGGTGTCTAATTCCCTTTTTCGCAAGTTCTTGTATCTACATCCATTTGTCTACTATTTTCTAGTTCCATTGGATGGGCATTCCTTCTAATGACTGTGGTACCTTTTTTTACAGCGATCATGGAAGGCGCATATCCAGGGTTATGGCCATGTTTTTGTGGACAGGGAGTTCAAACATCTCATTTGGGCCTGCATGAGAAGAAAGACAACGTGGTTCGGGTTGGTGCGAGTCCGGAAGTCATGATCGCCTCGGCGGAGTGACTCCGTGGGACTCAAAGTCATGAGCCCAGATCATCCCCAGAAACCTTATGGTGCCCCCGCCTTCGGCCCATGTCCCAACCTTCGTTCGGCAGAATCCTTCAGGTATTCGCCAAGGGAGCAAAGGGCTTTGCTTCCTCTCGAAACCCCCTCCTCGCCCTGGGCCGCTGGGGGAGGTCGAGAAAATGTCGATCAGCAGCAGGTTGTTACCTGAAGCTTGTACCTGGCCCGCCGGTAGAGGTCCAGGCCTGTGGAGGGGTGACAACTTACCTGCGGTCAGGATCAGAAAAGAGGATCTCAAGAGGCTCCGCCGGAGTTAGGATCGGCAGGGACCCGCTTTGATGCAGCCTGCGATTCCAGACTGGATGCTTTCCATGTCCTCGCCTTTGGTACTCCGAGACCAGGTCCTAGCGCCGTATTCATGTGTGTTCACGCTGGAGGCGCTGGTTGCCCCCAAAAAGGGATATGCACGGCGACTGCAGGCTGATTGCACGCCTCACCGGGTACCTTGACGCAGCCCCACCGCCCGACAGGAGCCAACCATGAACCCCTTCGAGAAGGACCTCCAGTCCACCCAGCAGTACTTCGACAGCCCCCGGTTCGCCGGGATCCGGCGGGTTTATTCCGCACGGCAGGTGGTGGAGCAGCGGGGCCTCATCGCCCAGGACTACACCGTCGCAAGAGAGGCGGCGGAGGCCTTCCATGCCAGGCTCCGGGAGCTGTTCTCGGCCAGGAAGTCCATCACCACGTTTGGGCCCTATTCTCCGGGACAGGCCGTGGCCATGAAGCGGATGGGGATCGAAGGGATCTACCTGGGGGGATGGGCCACCTCGGCGAAAGGCTCCGTGACCGAGGATCCAGGGCCGGACCTGGCCAGCTATCCGCTCTCCCAGGTTCCCGACGAGGCCTCCGGACTGGTTCGGGCCCTCCTCACCGCGGACCGCAACCAGCGCTTCCTCCGCGCCCGGATGTCCCCTGCCCAGCTCGCCGCTTCCCCCGAGGTGGACTTCCGCCCCTTCATCATCGCCGATGCGGATACCGGACACGGGGGGGACCCCCACGTTCGCAATCTCGTACGGCGCTTCGTAGAGGCCGGCATCCCTGGCTACCACATCGAGGATCAGCGACCGGGCACGAAGAAGTGCGGCCACCAGGGCGGCAAGGTCCTTGTGCCGTCCGACGAGCAGATCAAGCGGCTGAACGCGGCCCGCTTCCAGCTCGACGTCATGCGGGTCCCGGGCATCATCGTGGCCCGCACGGATGCGGAAGCCGCCAACCTCCTGGAAGGCCGGAGCGATGAGCGGGACCAACCCTTCATCCTCGGGGCGACCAATCCCTTCGTGCCCTCCTACAAGACCTGCATCCTCGCCCTGCATCGCCGATTCCACGCCCTGGGCGTCACCGAGCTCAACGGACACCTGCTCTACGAGATTCCCGATTTCCAGTACGCGGCGGCCGACGCCTGGCTGGACCGTTCGGGCCTCGAAGCCGTGATCGCAGAACATGCCGCGGCCTGGCTCGGGGGTTCCTTCGTCCATCTCGACGCCATGTTCGACAAGGTCGAGTCACGCTTCATCGTGGCCTGGGAGGCCGATGCCGGGCTGGAGACCTACGGCGATGCCGTGGCCGAGGTACTTGCCTTCAGGCTCTCCGAGGACGAGACCCTCCCGATCGCTCTTGAAGAGTGGAATGCCTTCGCCCACACGGCCTCCCTGGGGGCCGCCCAGGAGCGGGCCGAGAGCCTCGGGATCTACGTGACCTGGGACTGCGAAACCGCCAAGACCGCGGAGGGCTACTACCAGGTCCGCGGGGGGATTCCCTATGCCATCGCGAAATCCCTCGCGGCCGCCCCCTTCGCGGACATCCTCTGGATGGAGACGAAAACGGCGGATCTGGCCGACGCCAAGCTATTCGCGGGCGCCATCCATGCGGTCTTCCCGGACAAGATGCTCGCCTACAACCTGTCGCCCTCCTTCAGCTGGGATTCGACGGGGATGAGTGAGGACCAGATGCGCCGCTTCCCTGAGGAACTGGGGAAGCTGGGCTTCGTCTTCAACTTCATCACCTATGGCGGCCACCAGATCGACGGTCTGGCGGCGGAGGATTTCGCCACCGCCCTGAAGCAGGACGGCATGCTTGCCCTGGCCAACCTCCAGCGGAAATTCCGCTTGCTTGAATCCCCCTACCGGACGCCCCAGACGCTGGTGGGTGGTCCCCGACTGGATGCGGCCCTCGCCGCCTCCTCGGGCCGGACTTCGACAACCAAGGCCATGGGGAAGGGCTCGACCCAGCACCAGCACCTGATCCAGACCGAGGTCCCGAAGAAGCTCCTGGAAGACTGGCTCGCCCTCTGGCGGGAACACTATGGCATCCAGGAAGCCCTGGGCGTCACCCTGCTTCCGCACCGGGCCGGTTCAGAGCTGCTGGAGATCACGGTCGTCGGCAAGGGTGGGGAGAAGCACGCCAACCTGATCTTCGCCCCCATTCGGGACCGACGGGGCCGGAGCATCTTGTCGGTCAGGGACCAGAACACCTTCTCGAAGCAGCTACGGAAGAAGCGGCTGATGACGCTGGTCCACCTCTTCCTGATCCATCGCTACAAGGTGGATTCCGTCCACTACGTCTCTCCCACCGAGGACAACCAGTACCAGGCGGGAAAGATGCGGGACCAGGGGCTCTTCACGGAAGTGGCCCACGAGGTGGGCCAGATCATCGTCGCCGATATCAACCACGCGACGATCGAGGATCTCCTCGATCCGGGGAGGGACGCTCTGCGGAAACTGATCCGGAAGGAGAACTGAGCGCTCGGGCCGAAAGGTTCACCTCGGTGGATTTCAGTTGGGAAGTTGGATGACCAGGTCATTGCAGACGGCACTTTGAATGCCAAACGGCTATGGTTGGATTTCGAGGCCGACCTGTGTGAAGCCGTCGCCTCCACCGACAGCCTCCGCCGCTGCCAGCGCCCCTTTCGCGTCGGTGACGTCATATCCGTCAGCGGGAGATCAACCCAGCAGGATGGACTCGCGGCATGGCACTTCAGTAGAGAGGAAAAGCGGGATACCTTTGGAAATGCCCCAAGGAAGCAGAAGCTATCAAACCAAGTTTCATGAATGCTGATGCGTTCGATCGGTTCCGTTCCTACACCGAGGGAACGCTCTTTGGGCTTTTCTGAAGGCAATCGGCCACCAAGAACACAAAGGACACCAAGGGAAATCACCCTGTCAGGATCCGCCACTGATCACTACCCTGTGATCGGTGTTTAGCACCAGGTTGGACAGCGGGTAGCGCATGATCAACTCGGCGAAAGGAACCCAGGGGACTCATAGCCAACCAGTCCGGTCAGCCCCAGGAACTGGAGGGCGCGTCAGTCCACGGCCATTGCCCAAGCCAGCGCCTCTGGGATTCAGCAGGCAATTTCCGCAAGAGCCCATTATTAGACACTCGAACATGATCTGACCGCTTATGGCATCGTGCTAGGGAAGGGTTTGCAGGCATAACTCAGGAGGCAGGCTCCCATGGCCACCGTAAAACCAACCAAAGGCGTCATCGGTATTCTCACGGGGGGCGGCGACGTACCCGGTCTCAATCCCGCCATCCGGGCGGTCACCATCCGAGCCCTGGGCGAAGGCTATAAGGTGCTGGGCATTCGTCGTGGCTGGGCCGGCCTGGTGAACCTGGTCCGGGATCCCCAGGCGGACAACAGGGAGTGGGTGCAGACCCTCACGGAGGAAGTCGTCAACCGCGCCGGTCGGACGGGCGGCACCTTCCTCCATAGCTCCCGCACCAATCCCATATCCGTGAAGCGGGAGGCCGTGCCGGACCACTTGAAGGATGCCTTCACGGAGGATGTGAATGACCTCATCCCGGAGGTGCTTAAGAACCTCGACTTCCTCGGCATCGACCACCTGATTCCCATCGGCGGTGATGACACCCTCAGTGTGGCAGTGCGTCTCTACCGGGAAGGCGTGAAGGTGATCGCCATTCCCAAGACCATGGACAACGACGTGCCCGGGACGGACTACTGCATCGGGTTCAGCACCTGCGTCACCCGCACCATTGAGATGGTGAACCGCCTGCGCACCAGCGCAGGTTCGCACGAGCGCTTCCTTGTGGTGGAAGTCTTTGGCCGCTATGCAGGATTCACGGCCATGCTCCCTACCATGGCTGGGGCTGCCAACCGCTGCGTGATCCCCGAACGACCTTTCGACATCGAGAACCTTACGGAACTGCTGTCGCAGGACCGTCACCGCAATCCCAGCAAGTACGCCATCGTCCTGGTGTCCGAGGGAGCTAAGTTTGGAGGTGACATGGTCTTCAGCGACCAGTCCCGGGACGCCTTCGGGCATGCCAAGCTGGGCGGAATCGGGGATCTGGTCTCTGCGCAGCTGCAGGAGCTGAGCCCCAAATACAACCAGGGCCGAACAGTGAACGTCATCAACCAGAAACTGGGCTACCTGGTCCGGGGCGGCGATCCCGATGCCATCGATTCCATCGTACCGATGGCCTATGGCAACCTGGCTCTGGATCTCATCCTGAAGGGCGTGCACGGCCGGCTGGTGGTGCTTCGCAACGGCCGCTACGACAATGTCCCGGTCGACGTGGTGACTAGCAGCAAGAAGGTGGTGAACGTCGAGAAATTCTACAGCACTGAGCGCATGCGGCCCCACTATCACCACGTTTTCGAGATGGCGCCGCTGTTCATCATGACCAGTGACTGATGCCCCCTGGAGTATCTGCATTGCGCGCAACCCCCACCTGAGATGGATAGGCCTGATCGGAGCCTAGGTCCTGGCAGCCCTCATCCTGCTCATAGCCTCGGGTCGCTTTCAATCCTTCCTTGAATTCTGTGCATCTTGTCCCCGTTCTTCCATCAGGGTCCGATCGATAATCGAATGCAGATGCGGGGGCGCCTTGGGCGGATCGGATTTGGAGCGGGTGGTGGTGGCGGGGGGCACGGGCCTGGTGGGCAGGAGCCTGGTACGGGCCCTGGTGGAACGGGGCGTTCAGGTGATGGTGCTGACCCGGAATCCAGAAAGGTCCAGCTTTCCGACCGGGGCCACGGCTCATGGATGGGATCACCTGCCGGCCCTGCTTGGCGGAGCGGACGCGGTCATCAACCTGGCGGGCGAGGGTATTGCGGACCGGCGCTGGAGTGCCAAACGCAAGACCGCCCTCCGAACCAGTCGTACCGACGCCACCGCGCGCCTGGTGGGAGCCATGCGGGCCTGCTCCGATCGACCCTCGGCGTTAGTGAATGCCTCGGCCATCGGGTTCTACGTTCCGCGGGGCAGCGATCCGGTGGATGAGGGCAGTGGACCGGGGCTGGGATTCCTCCCGGAGGTCTGCCAGGCCTGGGAAGCAGAAGCGATGCAGGCTCGGGCCTTGGGTGTGCGCGTGGCCCTGGTCCGCATCGGCGTGGTGCTGGCCCGGGAAGGCGGGGCCCTGCCCAAGATGGTCCAGCCCGTGCGATGGTGCATGGGCTGCAAGCTCGGTTCAGGACATCAGGGACTCAGCTGGATCCACATCGATGATCTGGTGGCCATGCTCATGGAGGCGGCGCAGAATCCCGCCTGGCTGGGCGTCTTCAACGGCACCGCGCCGCAACCGCTGAGCAACGAGGCCTTCACGCGCCTCCTCGCCGAGCGGCTGCATCGCCCGCTGCTGCCCGTTCCAGGTCTACTCACTACCGCCGCCACGAAGCTGCTGCTGGGCGAGATGGCTGAGACCCTCCTGCTCCAGGGCGCCTTCGTGGTACCGGAACGCTCACAGGCCCTGGGCTTCCAATTCCGGTACCCCACGGCTGCTAGCGCCCTGCAGGACTTGCTTCCCTAGCAACCGCGAGAGGCGCGAAACCGCCCTCTGGGCGCACAGAAGAGATCTGGCGACCCAAGAGCCTCCGTTTTCGCGCCTTTGACGGGTCCGGCCTGGCTCTGGAGGTTCATATCCGTTCCAGCCCCCCGAACCGCGCCATGATGCGCTTGTCGCCCCCCTGGTCGAAACGCACAGTGTAGGTCAGGCCTTCGCCGCGACCTGAAGCGGCCAGCACGGTCCCTGCGCCGAAGCGCGCGCTCTTCACGCGAGTGCCCAGGGGAAAAGCGCCCGGATCCTGGATTTCAGCAGGCTCGGCGGGTCTGCCGCCAGCAAACTTAATCGAAGCAACAGGGGCCTCCTTCACCCGGTCGAAGAAGCTGCGGATGCGCTGCAGTTCCGTGGCCACCGAGGCCCCGCCTGCCCCGCGGGTGAAGGAGCTGCCGGGGCGCACACCCTCGCCGGCCTGGTAGATCTCGGTGCCCCAGCGGATGGGGGTGGTCAGGACCGCGGCTGGGATCTCCCGCAGGAAGCGGCTGGGCATGGCCAGCATCTCGGTGCCCATGATGCGGCGGCGTCGGGCGGCACTCAGCGTCAGACGCCGCTGGGCGCGGGTGATGGCCACGTAGAAGAGGCGCCGCTCCTCCTCTAGGCCCTCCGGCGTCTCCCGGGCGTTGCGGTTGGGGAAGACGTCTTCCTCCATCCCGATGAGGAACACATAGGGGAATTCCAGGCCCTTGGCGCAGTGGATGGTCATAAGGCTGAGCAGGGCGGATTCCTCGACCTGGTCCGCGTCCGCGGCCAGCGTGATGCGGTCCAGGAATTCCGAGAGGCGTAGGCCCATCGATTCGGATTCGGCGGCGGCGCTGAGGAACTCCTCCAGGTTGCGGATGCGGCCTTCCGCCTCCAGCGTGGCTTCGTCTTCCAGGCTCTGCAGGTAGCCGCTCTCCTGGAGCACCCACCTCACCAGGCCCGTCAGGCCCTGAGCCTCGCGCTCCGGACCGGCACGATGGAACAGCTCGAGAAACTTCCCCAGCTCACGCTGGGCGCGGCCCTTCAGTTCGCCTGATCGCAGAAGCAGGGCCAGGCCTTCAAGGGGCGTGCCACCCTCGGGAATGGCACCCTCGATCTTGCCAAGGGTGGTGGGACCCACGCCGCGGCTGGGAGCATTCACGCAGCGGCGGAAGCTCACCAGGTCGAAGGGATTCGAGATGAGCCGCAGGTATGAGATGAGGTCCTTCACCTCCTGGCGCTCGTAGAACTTCACGCCGCCCACCAACCGGTAGGGCAGGTTCTGGGCCCGCAGAGCCTCTTCCATCTGCCGCGACTGCCAGTTGGCGCGGTAGAGCACGGCGACCTTGGCCTCCGGATCGACGTGCCTCAGCTCCTGGATGCGCTGCACCACCCACTCCGCCTCCAGCCGCCCCTCGTCGGATAACTTGAACACGATGGACTCGCCATCCCCTAGGTCGGTGATCAGGGCGCCCTTGCCCTCCACGCGCTGCGCATTGTTGGCGATCACCTCGGAGGCCGCGTCCAGGATCTTTTTCGTGGAGCGGTAGTTCTGCATCAACTCGATGCGCACAGCCTCCGGGAAGTCCCGCTGGAAGTCGAGGATGTTGCGGATGTCCGCTCCGCGCCAGCCATAGATCGACTGGTCCTCGTCCCCAACGACGCACAGGTTGTGGTGCCGCCGCGCCAGGTGCTGCACCAGCAGGTACTGGGCGCGATTGGTGTCCTGGTACTCGTCCACCAGGATGTACCGGAACCGTTCGCCATAGACCGCCTGCAGCACAGGATCGCGGAAGAGGCGTTCCGTCCACAACAGCAGGTCGTCGAAGTCGCAGGCGCGGTGGTTCTTCAGGCCCTTCTGATAGAGGTCATAGGCCTCCAGCACCTTGCGGGTCCAGGGATCCAGGGCCTCTTCCCGGGCCTCCTCGGGCAGCAGGCAGCGGTTCTTGAAGTCGCTGATGAGCTCGAGGACTTTCTTTGGATGGAACTGTTTCTCCGGCAGCTTCAGCTCGGCCAGCACCTGCTTGATGAGGCTCTTCTGGTCTGCGGGGTCGAAGATCACGAAGTCCCGTCCCACGGGGGTGTGCTCTCCTTCGCGGCGGAGGATGCGCGTGCAGAAGCTGTGGAAGGTGCTCACCCACATCTGCGCGGCGGGTACCGAAACGAGCCGCTGGACCCGCTCCCGCATCTCCTCTGCGGCCTTGTTGGTGAAGGTCATGGCCAGGATGGATCCAGGGTGCACTCCCTCTTCCTCGATGAGCCAGGCGATGCGCCGGGTGATCACCGTGGTCTTCCCCGATCCCGCTCCCGCCAGGATCAGCAGGGGTCCGTGGGCATGGCGAACCGCCTCCCGCTGGGGGGCGTTCAGCTTGCGGAGCAGGGGATGATCGGTCGGTTCCGAGGGATGGCCAGGCATTGGTTCATGCTACCGGGCCCCCGGGGCTATGGCGCGATGACCTTGCCCTTCTCGGCCTTGCGGAGGATCTCCTTCACCAGGAGCTGGATATCATCCTCCGTGAGCCGGTCCTGGAAGGAAGGCATCTTGATTCCAAAGAACAAGCCCTTGCGGATGGTCCTAATCAGGTCTGCATCGCTTTCTTTGGCCGTCTTAGCTGCATCAGTGAAGTCGAACCCACCCAGTTTCTTCCCTTCGTGGGTTTGACCCGAACCATCCGGTCCGTGGCACTTGACGCAATTGGCTGCGTAGAACGCCTTCAACTCATTCAAGGTCTTGGCCGGTGTCTGGGCCTGGAGGCCTTGGATTACCAGAATGATCGGGATCAGGTGCATCCACCGCATGGCAACCTCAGGGAGAAATGGCTGTCCCACTATGGCCCCGGTACCCCTGGAGGCAAGGGGTCCTCATGGTTTTTTCCGTACGGCTAGAGAGGGGATCACACTCGCCACCAGCCGGTGTGCCTCGGATTCGCTGAGCTGGCGACCGAAGCCGGGCATGGCGCCTTTGCCTCGGAGGATCGAGACCACGAGGTCCGCCTCCTGCTGTTTTGCCACCCAGCGGGGATCTGTGAAGATGCCCCCTCCGAGCTTTCCGCCATTCGGCCGCCGCCCCGTCCCATCGTGGCCATGGCAGACCGCGCACCGTTCCTGGAAGAAGGCCCTCAGATCCCGGGCTCCGGCGGGCAGAGACATGCACAGGATCGACAGTAGCAGTCTGGTGGAACGCGGAATCATGGCTTGAACCTACCATGTTGGGCGGTCTGTCGTTAGGCTGGAACCGCGCGCCCGTGGCGGAATGGCAGACGCCAGCGACTTAAAATCGCTTGCCGAAAGGCGTGGGGGTTCGAATCCCCCCGGGCGCACCAACGCAGAGCAGTCGTGGCATGGCCTCCTCGCCGGGCCCCTATTTCGAGCCGTCCGTCGGACGGCGCTCCACCACCCGGCGGTCGGCTAGTGTGCTGGCCCTGAAATACAGGTATCAAGTGGCAGCCGGGCCTGCACACTCCCCCCAGCCAACGCTTGCGTTGTCTGGGATCTATGGTCATCGGGACATGGCCC
>CAIXHJ010000224.1 GCA_903919165.1 uncultured Holophagaceae bacterium | reverse complement strand
GTCCATGCTCACGGGCATCAACTTCATCACCACCATCCACCGCCTCAGGGCGCCGGGCATGAAGTGGTTCCGCATGCCCCTGATGTGCTGGGCCCTCTATTCCACGGCCTGGATCCAGCTGCTGGCCACCCCCATCGTGGCCATCACCCTGGTGCTGGTGATCCTCGAGCGCTTCTTCGGCATCGGCATCTTCGATCCAGCCAAGGGCGGCGACCCCTTGCTCTACCAGCATCTCTTCTGGATCTACTCCCACCCGGCGGTTTACATCATGATCCTGCCGGCCATGGGCGCCATCACCGAGATCATCCCCACCTTCGCCAAACGCACGATCTTCGGCTACAAGGCCATCGCCTTCTCCAGCATGGCCATCGCCGGCGTAGGCAGCCTGGTCTGGGCCCACCACATGTTCACCTCCGGCATGAGCAATTTCGCCCAGATAACCTTCTCGCTGCTGACGATGATCGTGGCCGTGCCCAGCGCCATCAAGGTCTTCAACTGGGTGAGCACCCTCTACAAGGGCAGCATCGATTTCCAGCCGCCCCTTCTCTTTGCGCTGACCTTCATCTTCCTGTTCTGCATCGGCGGTCTTACGGGCGTCATGCAAGGGGCCTTGGCCATCAACGTGCACATCCATGACACCTACTTCATCGTGGGCCACTTCCATTACGTCATGTTCGGCGGTACCGGCATGGCCTTCTTCGCGGCGCTGCTCTACTGGTTCCCGAAGATGTGGGGAAAGATGTACTCCAAGAAGGCCATTTACGCATCCTGGTTCCCCATGTTCATCGGCTTCAACCTGCTCTACTTCGGCATGATGATCCTCGGCATGATGGGCATGCCTCGCCGTTACTACGTCCACCTTCCCCAGTTCCACACCATGCACGTGGTGGCCACGGTGGGCAGCTGGTTCCTGGTGCTGGGCCTGCTCATGTTCTTCGGAACGCTGCTCTACGCAATCTTCAAGGGAGAGAAGGCCGAGGACAACCCCTGGGGTGGCGTGTCACTGGAATGGACCATCCCGAGCCCGCCCCCGCTGGAGAACTTCGAGGTGATTCCCACCATCACCCACGGTCCCTACCACTTCGAGCAGCAGGAGGCGAAATGAGCGGGCACGTTCACCGCGACGACTTCGGCTCGCGCTTGGGCATGTGGCTGTTCCTGGTCACCGAGATGGTGCTCTTCGGCGGCCTTTTCATCGCCTACTCCTACATGCGCTACCGCTACCCCGCGGAATTCCATCACGGCGGTTCGGAACTGAACGTCACCCTCGGCGTGATCAACACCCTGGTGCTCCTCACCAGCAGCCTCACGGTGGTCCTTGCCATCGTGGCGGTCCAGCGGGCCGAGAAGCAGCGGGCCATAGCCTTCCTGGGCACGACTTTGGTCCTGGGCCTCACCTTCCTGGTGATCAAGTCCTTTGAGTGGGGCGCCAAGTTCCACCACGGTCTCTATCCGAGTTCCCCCCACCTGGCCACGCTGCCCCCGGGCGAGCAGGTCTTCTTCGGCCTCTATTTCACGATGACCGGTCTGCACGGACTGCATGTCATCGCGGGTATTTCGGTGCTGAGCGTCATGCTCTGGTGGGTGGCCACGGACCGCATCCGCTCGGACCGCTACATCCACTTGGAGAACGGCGGACTTTACTGGCACCTCGTGGACGTGATCTGGATCTTCCTCCTCCCCCTGTTCTACCTGGCCGCGTAGGGGCATCTTCATGAGCGAACACGTCGAGCAAGCATCCGAACACTCCACTGAGCACCCCGGCTACGGAACTTTCATCAAGGTCTGGGTGGCCCTGGTGATCCTCACGGGCTGCCTGGTGGGCATGAGCCTCATTAGCCAGACCTACGCCGTCTGGGGCCTGCTCACCCTGACTCCCCTCAAGGCGGGCCTGGTCTTCTACTTCTTCATGCACCTCAGGTACGAAGGGCCGCTGTTCAAGGTCGTGGTCCTGGTGACCCTGGGTACCTTGCTGATCTTCTTCGCCCTGCTCTTCTCCGACGTCGCTTTCCGCTGAGGCTCCCATGGACTGGATGAACCAAGCCGCCATTTCGGCCCAGAAGTCTGACGCGGTGTTCTTCTACGTGTTCGGGCTTTCCGTGGTGTTCCTCATCTTCATCACAACGCTGATGATCTATTTCGTCGTGCGCTACAGCAAGAAGCGCCATCCCAGGGCCGAGCAGATCGAGGGCCACGTGGGCCTCGAGATCGTGTGGACCGCCATCCCCCTCGTGCTGTTCCTGTCGATCTTCTACTACGGCTGGACCAACTACGAGTACATGCGCCTGGCTCCCCGGGATGCCATGGCCATCAAGGTGACCGCCCGCCAGTGGAGCTGGTCCTTCGAATACCCCAACGGCAAGCAGAGCAAGGTGCTCTTCGCCCCCATCGGCAAGCCCATGAAAATGGAGGTCCGCAGCGCCGACATGGTGCATGGCTTCTTCATCCCCTCCTTCCGGCTCAAGATCGACGCCGTGCCCGCCCGCACCAACACCACCTGGTTCCAGGCCACCAAGGTCGGCTCCTACGACATCGAGTGCACTGTCATCTGCGGCGTGGACCACAGCCTCATGCTGAGCAAGGTCATCGTGGTACCTGAGGACGAGTTCAAGGCCTGGTACTTCGGCGGCGAGAACGCCCCGGAGCCTGGCAAGAGCTTCCGCGCCAACGAGGCCCATCCCGACCTCAAGGACCTGCCCAAGGGTATGGCCGTGCTCACCGTCAAGGGCTGTCTCGCTTGCCACTCCGTGGACGGCAAGCCTAAGGTCGGCCCCACCCTGAAGGCCCTCTACGGCAAGGAGCAGCAGGTCTTCGTCGGCGGTGTGGCCAAGACCATCACCGTGGACGACGCCTACCTGCGCCGCTCCATCATCGACCCCATGGGCCAGGTCGTGCGGGGCTATCCACCCGCCATGCCAAAGACCCAGCTCACTGACCAGGAATTGAACGAAGTCGTGCGCTTCATCAAGACGTTGAACTAGCGGAGCCAGCTTGAGCGTCGCCGCCCTCTCAGCCCCGAAGCCCAACCCGGTCTCCACCGTCCTCGAGCTCACGAAGCTCCGGATTTCTTTTGCCTCCACCTTCACGGCGGCGGCGGGCTATGTGGCCTTCCTCCGGGGCGTGAACGCTGGTCTGGTCACGACGCTCATCGGCATCCTGCTGCTGGCCATGGGCAGCAGCGCCTTGAATGAGGTCCAGGAGCACCGCTTCGACGCCCTGATGCCCCGCACCGCGAACCGGCCCATCCCACGAGGTGATCTCTCCCCGGCCAGGGCCGCCCTCATCGCCACGGTGCTGGCGGTGTCGGGCTTCCTGGTCCTGCTCCTGTCCCACAACCTCACCTCGGCCCTGCTGGGGGCTCTGGCCCTGGCCTGGTACAACGGGTTCTACACGCCCTTGAAGCGCGTCAGCGCCTTCGCGGTGGTGCCGGGTTCCCTCATCGGTGCCCTGCCTCCAGCCATCGGCTGGACGGCTGCAGGCGGAAGCGCTGCCGATCCCTCGGTGCTCGCCCTCGCCTTCGTCTTCTTCATCTGGCAAGTGCCCCATTTCTGGCTGCTGGTCGGCCTCCACGCCGAGGGCTATGAGGCGGCCGGCTACCCCACGCTGGTGGGCCTCTTCGGCCGGCCCAGGCTGTCGCGCCTCACCTTCACCTGGACCTGCGGCACCGCCGCGGCCTGTGGCCTGCTGCCCCTCTTCCAGGTGCTGGTGTCCTGGCCCGCGGAAACCATGCTCGGCATGGGAGCCATCTGGCTCATCGCCGGATCAATGCCCCTGCTGAGACAAGGTCAGGACGCGCCTCTCTACCGCCGCGTCTTCATGAACATCAACCTGTTCGCCCTGGTGTTCACCGCCGCAGTCATCCTCGATCCGTTCTTCCGCCGCTGAAAACAAGCTGAGGGATAGGGACCATTGTGATCTTCAAAGGAGCAATGGTTCAATTGCAATAGCTTGCCTTGTAGCTCAAGGGTTGGCCTATGATAGGACCCACCTAAGGGAAACTATGTCCCTACAGCCAGGAACCCATCTTGGTCCCTACGAGATCCTCACGCCTCTCGGCGCGGGCGGCATGGGCGAAGTCTACAAGGCCAAGGACACGCGTCTGGATCGCTTCGTCGCGGTGAAGGTGCTGCCCGAACATCTCGCGGGAAACGCCGAGGTCCTGACCCGCTTCGAGCGGGAGGCCAAGGCCGTCGCGGCCTTGAACCACCCCAGCATCCTGGCCATTTTCGACGTGGGCCGCCAGGGCGACACCGCCTACATGGTGATGGAGCTGCTCGAAGGCGAATCCCTTCGTCAGCGCCTCGGGGGCGGAGGACTCCCGTGGCGGAAGGCCACGGAGCTGGCCATCCAGATGGCCCACGGCCTTGCCGCGGCGCACAGTAAGGGGGTCATCCACCGCGACCTGAAGCCCGAGAACCTGTGGATCACCTCCGACGGTCACCTCAAGATCCTCGACTTCGGCCTCGCCAAGCAGGTGCAGGCCGCTGGCCCGGGCCCGCAGTCCTTCTTGCCCACCGAGGCCCTGGGCCAGGCGCTCCACACGCAGAACGGCCTGATCCTGGGCACCTTCGGCTACATGAGCCCCGAGCAGGCGCGGGGCGAGCCTGTAGTCGCCAGCAGCGACCTCTTCGCCTTTGGAGTGGTGTTCTACGAAATGCTCACGGGCCGTAAGGCCTTCGGCCGCGGAACGGCCGCCGATACCCTCGCGGCGGTCCTGCGGGAGGATCCCCCGGCGATGGACTCGACCCCGGGAGGCCTGCCCCCGGGCCTGGACCGGATCGTCCGGCACTGCCTGGAAAAGCTCCCGGAGGCACGGTTCCAGTCCATGCGCGACCTGGCCTTCGCCCTGGAGTCCCTCTCCGATGGCTCCGCCCCGTTTGTGACACCGCCCCAGGACTCCACTCCCTCCATCGCGGTGCTGCCTTTCCGGGACATGAGCGCCACCAGGGATCAGGACTACTTCTGCGAGGGGCTCGCTGACGAGTTGATCCATGCGCTGACGAGGGTCCCCAACCTGCGCGTCGCGTCCCGCACGGCCTCATTCCGGTTCAAGGAAAACGCCGGTGACGTATCTGCCATCGCCCAGCAGCTGCACGTCTCCACCATCCTCGAGGGCAGCGTGCGGAAAGCCGGGGAGCGCCTGCGCGTTTCCGTCCAACTCATCAACGCATCCGAAGGGTTCCATCTGTGGTCGGATCGGTACGACCGCGACCTGAGCGATATCTTCGCCATCCAGGACGAGATCACCGGGCACGTGGTGAAGGCGCTCCGCCTTGTATTGACGGAAAAGGATCGCCGGGCCATCGCCCGGACGCCCACCCAGAGTCTAGAGGCCTACGAGTGCTACCTGCGGGGCCGCCAGTCCCTCTACCTCATGGCGCAGGAACCGATGCTTGAAGCGATTAGGATGTTCCAGAAAGCCGTGGATCTCGATCCCGAGTACGCCCTCGCGCAAGCTGGCATCGCGGACGCGAGCGCCTACTGCTACATGTACTACGGCGGGCGGGCGGAGGACCTGGACCGGGCGGACCAGGCCAGCCTGACGGCCCTGCGCCTCGGCCCCGACTATGCCGAGTGCCATGCCTCCCGGGGTTTCTTTGCCAGCCTCGGCAAGCGCTACGACGAGGCCGACCAGGAATTCCGGACGGCCCTCGCCTTGAATCCCAAACTCTACGATGCCAAGTACCTCTATGCCCGCAGCTGCTTCGCCCAGGGCCGACTGGAGAACGCCTCCCGGCTCTTCGAGGATGCCGAGCAGCTTCGGCCTGAGGACCAGTCCCTGCCAGGCCTGCTCGCGGGGGTCTACACGAGTCTGGGCCGAACCGAGGATGCGAAAGCGGCGCTCCGGCGCTGCCTGGCGGCCGCGGAGAGGAACCGGCGGATCACACCCGAAGATCCCAGACCGGTGTATTACGGGGCCAACGCCCTGCTCCAACTGGGGCACCGGGAGCGGGCTATGGAATGGGCAACGGTGGCGCTCGCCATGAGCCCCCATGACACGGCCGTGCTCTACAACGTAGCCTGCTTCTACGCTCAGGCGGGCGATCCGGACCGGGCCCTCGACTGCCTCGACCAGGCCGCGCAGCAGGGGTTCATCCACTGGCAGTGGATCGAGAACGACTCCGACCTCGAACCCCTGCGATCCCTGGACCGCTATCGCGACATCCTGGACCGGATGAAGGTGGGGCGATGACCCTCGCCCCCGGCACACGACTCGGTCCCTACGAGATCCTCTCGCCCCTGGGCGCGGGCGGCATGGGCGAGGTGTGGAAGGCCAAGGACACGCGGTTGGACCGCTTCGTGGCCGTGAAGGTGCTCCCGGAGCATCTCGCGAAGCACCCTGAATCCCTGGCCCGCTTCGAGCGCGAGGCCAAGGCCGTGGCTGCTTTAAACCATCCAAATATCCTTGGCATCCACGACTTCGCCACCCAGGGCGAGACGACCTATGTAGTCATGGAACTGCTGGAGGGCGAGTCGCTGCGCACTCGCTTGGAGATTGGTCCCTTGGCTCCCCGCAAAGCCACAGAGTTGGCGATTCAGATGGCTCAGGGTCTCGCGGCTGCACACGAGAAGGGCGTCGTGCACCGCGACCTCAAGCCCGACAACCTCTGGATCACGAAGGACGGCCGAATCAAGATCCTCGATCTTGGCTTGGCGAAGCAGATCCAGACAATGGGCGTGGACTCCGAGTCTTTCATGTCCACCGCCGCCATCAGCCCCGGCCACCACACCGAGAAGGGCATGATTCTCGGGACACTGGGCTACATGTCCCCCGAGCAAGTACGCGGCGAGAGTGTCGATGCGAGAAGCGACATCTTCAGCTTCGGGGTGGTGCTCTTCGAGATGCTGACGGGAAAGCGGGCCTTCGCGCGGGACACGGCCAGTGACACCATGGCGGCCATCCTGCGGGATGATCCTCCGGAGACAGAAGCCACGGGCAATCCTGTTCCGCTCGTCCTTCGCCGCATCCTCGATCACTGTCTGGAAAAGGAACCCGGGAACCGATTCCAGTCCGCCCGGGATCTCGCGTTTGATCTGCAATCCGTGTCGGGTTCAGGCATCACGGGAGGCCCCGTAGTCGACGCGCCTAGTGGGCGGCGAAGGTGGCGTACCCCCGGAGCCATAGTGGCCGTGCTGGTGGGCGCCGTCATCGGATCCTTCTGGTTCGGTCGACACATCGATCGACACACAAATTTCAACGTCACCTTCCATGAGCGGAGTTTCCAATCCCAGGCAATCTTCCGGGCCGCCTTCATGCCTGACGGCGAAACCATTGTCTACAGTGCAGCGCGGGTGGGGAACGTCCCGGAACTGTTTCTGATACGCCCTGAGTACCCCGAACCACAGCCCCTCGGCCTTCCCCGCACGCACCTCCTGTCGATCTCATCCAAGGGGGAGCTGGCCGTGTTGATGAATGCCCTGTTCATCAACCATCGGCTGTTCTCCGGTACGCTCGCCCGGGTCTCACTCGGGGGCACCGCACCGCGAGAGATTTTGGAGGGCGTGCGAGAGGCCGACTGGTCGCCGGATGGCACGGAACTGGCTATCATCCGGTCGGTGCAAGGAAAGGACCGCCTGGAGTTTCCCATCGGGAAGGTGCTCTACGAGACCACTGGCTACCTGAGTGACCTTCGTGTCTCACCTCGAGGCGACCAAATCGCCCTCTTCGACCACCCCGCAACATTTGACGACCGAGGATCCGTCATCGTCTTGGACCGGACAGGCAAACGCACGGTCCTCTCTGGCGGCTATGAGGCGGAAGAGGGCCTATCCTGGTCCCAGAGGGGTGACGAGGTATTCTTCAGCGCCTCAACTTCAGGCTCGGCCTTATCCCTCTATGGCGTCGATCTCTCTGGACACCGCCGGGTAGCCTTGATGAGCGCCGGGGGGCTGACGATGCACGACATCTCTCGCACGGGGCGCTGGCTCGTGACCCGTGACGACAAGGCCTATGGGATGGCTGTCCTGGCCCCCGGGGCCAGCACCGAGCGCGATGTTACCTGGCTGGATGGCTCCTCGACCACGTGGCTTTCAGGGGATGGACGCAGGCTGCTGTTCACAGACTACTCTTCGACTGCCGGCGCGAACTACCAGGTCTGCCTTCGGAGAACGGATGGGGGTCCCGTCGTGCGTCTGGGGGAAGGCGAAGGGGGGGGACTCTCGCCGGACGGGAAGTGGGCCCTGGCCATCATCTACACCCCACCGCAGGTCATCCTCTACCCGACGGGGCCAGGAGAGGCCCGGCGCCTCCCATGGGAAGATCTTGAGGCCATCCAGGCTGCCAGTTGGTTCCCGGACGGAAAACGGATTCTTCTGGTGGGCAATCAGGCGGGGAAGGCTTCGCGGTGTTTTGCACAGGATGTCTCGGGGGGACCGCCGAAATCTGTAACGCCCGAGGGAACGACGAAGGGCACAGTCTCTTCGGATGGTCTGAAAATCCTGTACGCGACCGAGGATGGATCCTACTTCATCCAGCCCATTGTGGGTGGCAAGGCCCAGCCCGTTCCAGGGTTGGATAAGGACGATTCAGTCATTCGATGGAGTGCGGATGGACGCTCGCTTTACATATACCCCTCTGCGGAATTACCGACCCGGCTCGAGCGGCTCGACCTAGCTTCTGGCCACCGGGTTCTGATCCGCGAGCTCGCCCCCGCAGACAGATTGGGTGTGCTTCACGTCGGATCAGTCTCGCTGGCTGATGATGCTAAGTCCTACGCCTATGGTTACGTCAAAATGACGTCTCGAATTTTTGTGGTGGAGGGTGCGCGATGACCCTATCTCCCGGTTCCCACCTCGGCCCCTACGAGATCCTTGCGCCGATCGGCGCGGGCGGCATGGGCGAGGTGTGGAAGGCGAAGGACACGCGACTGGATCGCTTCGTGGCGGTGAAGGTGCTGCCGGAGCATCTCGCAAAACACCCCGAATCCCTGGCCCGCTTCGAGCGCGAAGCCAAGGCCGTGGCGGCGCTGAACCACCCCAGCATCACCGGCATCTTCGACATCGGACGCGTGGAGGACACGGCCTACGCGGTCATGGAACTACTCGAAGGTGAGTCGCTGCGAACACGGCTGGAACAAGGGCCCATCCCTGCACGCAAGGCCGCGGAGCTGGCCATTCAGATGGCCCAAGGCCTAGCCGCCGCCCATGAGAAGGGCGTCGTCCATCGTGATCTGAAGCCTGACAACGTCTGGATCACCAAGGAAGGTCGGCTAAAGATCCTCGACTTCGGCTTGGCCAAGCAGATGCCCGCCCTGGCGGTGGACTCTGGATCCCTCCTGCCCACGGAAGTC
>CAIXHJ010000223.1 GCA_903919165.1 uncultured Holophagaceae bacterium | reverse complement strand
GGCCCACCACCGCGGCCAGCTCTACCTCATGGCCAGCCTGCGGGGCCGCAACCTGGCGCCCCTCTTCGGCCTCACCGAGGAGGAACTCGCCGCCAAGTCCCTCCGGAAGAGTTGAATCTGCCACCGGTGGACACCGATGAAAAGCTGATTACAGATCAAGAGCACGGGTCCAAGCTGGAACCGCAGATGACGCCGATGGGCGCGGATGGGCGGAGCTGGCGCCAATCCACCGGGCATGGGCACCCTATAGGTGCCTCAGGCCCTCAAAGCCCGATGTAGCCCATCCGTTCAGGGCTGGATTCGCGGCCGCGGCTCAGCGACCGCAGAATGGAGCATGGCCGGTACCGAAAGGATCCCATGAAGGACACGCTCTCGCTGCCCCTGCTCATCGGCACCGCCCTTGTGGTCACCGCGCTCTGGGGCTTCAACTTCGTGGTCATCGCCGTGGGGGTCCGGGAGGTGCCGCCCCTGTTGCTGGCCTGTCTGCGCTTCACCCTGGCCGCGGTCCCGGCAGTGTTCTTCGTCCGGCGACCGAAGGTCGGCTGGAGGCTGCTGGTCGGTTACGGCCTGTTCCTCGGCGTGGGGGAGTTCGGGCTCCTGTTCACGGCGATCCGCTGGGGGGCCCCGGCGGGCTTGTCGTCGGTCATCCTCCAGTCCCAGGCCTTCTTCACGGCGCTGCTGGCCGTGGCCTTCTTCGGGGAGCGCTTCCGGTGGCACCACGCCGTGGGCCTGGTGGTGTCCGGGGCGGGGCTGGCCCTGATGGGCTGGACCAAGACGCCCAAGGGAGGGCTCACCATGCCCCTGTCGGCCCTGGTGCTGCTGATCCTGGCCGCCCTCATGTGGGCCGCCGCCAACCTCCTGACCAAGAAGATGGGCCGGGTCGATACCCTGGGCCTGATGGTCTGGTCGAGCCTGGTGCCCCCCCTCCCGCTCTTGGCCATGTCCTGGGGGTTCGAGGGGGGCGGCGCGGTCCTGACCGCCCTGCGGCACCTGGGCTGGCTCAGTCTGGGTGCCATCGCCTACCTGGCCTTCCTGTCGACGCTGGTGGGCTACGGCCTGTGGAACTGGCTGATCGTGAAGAAGGGCGCGTCGGCGGTGGCGCCCTTTTCGCTCCTGGTACCGGTGTTCGGGATCAGTTCGGCCTGGCTGATCCTGGGCGAGACCCTGACCGCAAGCCACCTGGCCGCGGTCGGGTTGATCCTGGGTGGCTTGGCCGTGCATGTGTTCGGCGGCCGGGTGGCCATGGAGTCTCTGTTTCAAAGAGCAAGATGAGGGTTCTCGGAACGGCTGGGTCCACGGAACGAACCTGTTTGCCACCGATGAACGCGGATGGGCGCCCTCTCAACGGGCATGGGCCCGCCGCAGGCGGCCTCCGGCGGGACCGGAGGTCCGTGGGAATGGCGTGAGCTACAGCCTTGCTGCCAGGCACTTTCCTTTGCATCTTGGCGCCCTCCCGGCCGTCGGCGTTGCCGATTCCGGGGCCAGAAAGCAGCTCGCGTCGAAACATTGGCGATCCCCCCATCCGGAACCCATCCTTGGGTCGCTGTCTGCC
>CAIXHJ010000222.1 GCA_903919165.1 uncultured Holophagaceae bacterium | reverse complement strand
GGCGGCCGCTCCATGACGATCCTTTCGAAACCCGCATCATCCAGTTCGTGGAGGAGCGCATAGAGCCGCGAAGCCAGGGCTTCCGCATCCAAGGGCAGGAGAACGCCGCGCACACCGGCGGGCAGGGCTGGAAGGGTACCGATCCCCACATAGGCCACGGATCCGGCTGGCGAGGACAGGCCCGCGCCATGCTCGACCAGTTCCAGCCGCGCCCGAGGCGCGTAGTGACGCTCGGCCATGCCCGGCGCTTCCTGTCTGACTCCGGCCTCGACCGCCCCCTCCCACACATCCACAGGACCAATGATGGCCGCAAGCTCCGCAGGCGTGACAGGCCCGGGACGTAGAATCCTGGGCCGGATCCCGCTCAGGTCGAGAATGGTGGATTCGAGCCCTGCCTGTGTGGGGCCGCCATCCAGGATCAGATCGACGGCCTCACCCAGGCTCGAGGCCACGTGCACAGCAAGGGTGGGAGACAGGTGCTGACTGCGATTGGCGCTGGGCGCGGCCAGAGGCCGACCTACGGCACGGATCAGGGCCTGGGCCACCGGGTGAGCTGGGCAGCGGAGTGCCACGGTCGGGCCACCGGACCTGACGATGGAAGGCACCACCTCCGAGGCCGGCAACACCAGGGTAAGCGGCCCCGGCCAGTACCGCTCCGCCAGGATCCGCGCGATGTCGGGCCAGCTGAGCACCAAGGGCAAGACTGAACCCACATCGGCCACGTGCAGGATCATCGGATTCGTGACGGGCCGGCCCTTCGCGGCATAGATGCGGGCCACCGCCTCTGGATTCAATCCATCCGCACCCAGGCCGTACACCGTTTCGGTGGGAAAGGCCACGAGGCCACCCAAGGCGAGGATTGACGCCGCTTCGCGGATGATTGGGTCGTTCGGTCCCGTGACACGGAGAAGGCGGGTCATCGGTGGCCTCTGAGCGCCGCTTCCACGGTGCTGCGGTCGCTGTAGGGGTATTTCACGCCGTGGATCTCCTGGTAGGGTTCGTGGCCTTTTCCCGCCAGCAGGAGCAGGTCGCCGGGGAGGCAGTGGGAGACGGCCCGACGCACGGATTCGCGGCGGTCAACATTCCGGTGGTAGCGGGTGGAGTCGATGCGGATCACCTCTGGAATGCCCGTCGCGGCGTCATCCAGGATGCGATCAGGATCCTCTGTACGCGGGTTGTCGCTGGTGTGCCAGAGCACATCCGCACCGGCCGCGACGGCCGCGGCCATGAGGGGACGCTTGGTCCGATCGCGGTCCCCACCGCAGCCGAAGAGAACATGCAGCCTTCCTCCCGGCGGGAGGAGGCGCCTCCCTTCTGTCAACAGCTTCTCCAGGGCATCCGGCGTGTGGGCATAGTCCACCATGACGCCGAACGGTTGACCGCAATCCACGCGCTCCAGACGACCGGAAGCACCTGTCACCTTCGATACAGTCGGGATCAGGAGGTTGAGGTTGAAACCAGCCTCGGCGCAGGCGGCCAAGGCGGCCAACAGGTTGTAGGCGTTGAAGCGACCCAGCAGCGGGCTGTCCACCTTGAAGTCGCCCTGGAGGCCCTGCAGGTGGAACCGGGTGCCTGTGGGACCCAGTTCAAGATCCGTGGCTCGATAGTCAGCCTTGTGATCTATGGCGTAACTCCAGCAGCGGCCCCCTTCCAGCAGGCGCCGACCATAGGGATCATCCGCATTCACCAGGAACCGTTCACTCTGGGTCCGCAGGCGGGCCTTCGCCTCGAAGTAGGCTTCTAGGGTGCCGTGGTAGTCGAGGTGGTCCTGGGTGAGGTTCGTGAACAGGCCTACCTTGAACAACGCACCGTGGACTCTTCCAAGACAGAGGGCATGGCTGCTCACCTCCGCTGCAGCGGCCGCGTCTCCGGCTTCGACGCTGCGGCGCAACCATCGGTAGAAGGTGGGACTTTCCGGTGTCGTGCGGACGGCCTCCTCTTCGATCTCGCCCGCCGCGTTCAGGACCGTACCGACCAGGCCGCATCCAATCCCTGCACCGCGGAGCAGCTGGCGGATGAGGGTGGTGGTGGTCGTCTTGCCATTCGTGCCCGTGACGCCGATCAGCGCCAGACGCTCATCAGGGGTGCCGTGCAGCCGACGCGCCATCTCGGCCATGCGCAGGCGCGGCTCGGCCAGGAATCTGCAGGCCGCGATGCTGTCCGGCACGTCGACCTGGGACTCTGAGATCACGGCGCACGCACCCTTCTCCACCGCCTGCGGCACGAAGACAGCGCCATCCGCCTTCTCGCCCTTCAGGGCCAGGAAGGCCCAACCGGGGGACACTTCCCGGCTGTCGCTGGTGAGGTCGACCACCTCGACATCCGGACCGGAATGCCTGATGGCGATCCCATCGATGAGTGAATCGAGATTCATGGTATTCCCGCCTTGATCTTCACCACTGCGCCAGGCTCCAGAGGGGCGCCTGTCTCAGGACTCTGCCCCAGCACCACTGTGGCCATGGTGCCGGGTACGGCCTCCACCTTCGGAGATCCGCCCACCAGTACCACGCGGTGGATGGCGGCCTTCAGGCTCAGCCCCTTGAGGTTGGGCACCCTACCCCGCTCCACGTGCACGGCGGCCTCGTCCGTCTCGCTCACGGGCCAGTCCCGCAAGGACAGCTTCAGGTCGGCCTCCCGGTCTGGATCCTGCGAGGTTTCCCTGAAGCGCAGGATGCCGTCGCCGATCCGCTTGAAGAGCGGTGCGGCCACGTCGCCCCCGGTGGTGTCCCCCGCCGGATCGTCGAGCATCACCAGCACGCCGAACTGAGGCTTGTCCGCCGGGAAGAATCCCATGAAGGAGGCGAAGTGGCGCTTGGGATCGTACTTGTGATCGATGAGCTTGCGGCTGGTGCCGGTCTTGCCAAAGGCCTCCACGCCATTGTCGAGCTGGCCCC
Organism: uncultured Holophagaceae bacterium; assembly: GCA_903919165.1. GTDB lineage: Bacteria > Acidobacteriota > Holophagae > Holophagales > Holophagaceae > Geothrix. The sequence continues at coordinate 4,893 of CAIXHJ010000222.1, read as the reverse complement.
GTTTGCCCGTGCCCTGGGTGATCACTCCCTTGAGGGTCTCTTTCATGAGATTCGCGGTTTCCTCGCTCAGCACTTGCCCGCGCACGGTGGGTTTGAATTCCTTGAGCAGGAGGCCCTGGTCGTTGTAGATGCGCTGCACGAGGATGGGCTGCATGAGCTTGCCGCCATTGGCCAGGACGCAGCCGGCCATGAGGATCTGCAGGGGCGTGGTGTTAAGGCCATAGCCATACGAGAGGGTGTATTGGGTGGGCACGCTCCAGCGGTCCGGCGCGATCAAGCGACCTGAACTCTCGCCTGGGAAGTTGAGGCCCGTGGCGTCCCCGAATCCGAACTTGCGCAGGTACTGGTAATGGACGGCGGGATCAAGGCGGATGCCCATCTTGGCTGCGCCGATGTTGGAACTCAGCCACAGGATCTCCTCGAACGAGAGCACGCCGTAATGATGGGTATCCGTAATGGGCGGTACCTTCGAGCTATAGAGCCAGTGCCCGCCCATGCAGTCGATACGCTCGCCCAGTCGTACCTTGCGCTCCTCCAGCGCGATGGAGGCGGTGAAGATCTTCATGGTGGAGCCGGGTTCATAGACATCTTCCACTGGGTGCACTTTGCGTGCCGTCTTCTGCCGCTCCAGTTCGCGACGCAGTTCCTCCTGCTCTCCGGCTGACAACTCGGATTCGGCACGGTTGCGGTACTTCTTGGGCAGGACGTGATTTGGATCGAAGGTGGGTGCCCCAGCAATGGCGAGGATTTCACCGGTCTGGGGATCCACCACCACCGCGTAGGCCGAATGTGGCCGGGAGATGCGCATGCCTTCCTCCAGGGCATCCTCCACGATGTGCTGGATGGAGGCATCGAGGCTGAGCTGCAGGGAGGCGCCATTCACGGGCACCTGACTGTAGTTCTCCTGGAAAATGATCAGCTTGCCGTGGGCATCCCGGGGGGCGATGAGCTCTCCCTTCATGCCCGCCAGCTGCCGGTCGTAGGTCTGCTCGATGCCCAGCTGGCCGATCCCGTCGATGTTCGTGAAGCCGATGATCTGCGCGGCCAGGCTCCCTCGGGGATAGAAGCGCTGGCTTTCAGGTTGGAATTCGATGCCGTCCAGATCCAGGGCCCGAATGGCGGCCACTTTCATGGGTGGGAGATGGCGTTCAAGGTAGACGAAGGTCTTCTTCCGGAGAAGCTTTTCCAGCACCTGTGCTTTAGTCTGCTCCAGGATCGGCGCCAGCTTCGCGGCCACCTCGGCAGCGGCCTTGCGGTCGGGGTTTCCCCATTGGCGCTCCTCGCCCCGACCCGCTTTGTAGTCGGAGTAGAACACGCGAGGATCGGCAAAGAGGCTTTCCACCTTGATCGAGATGGCCAGGGGTTCACCACGGCGGTCCCGCAGTTCTCCGCGGATGGGCGGCACCGGAATGATGGTCGTATGCTGCTGCTCCGCTTTGGCCTGATAGCGACTGTGTTCCACGCCCTGCAGCCAGAGCAGCCTCAACAGGATGAGCAGGGCCCAGAGGGCCATGCTTCCCATAATCCAGGGCAGGCGGCGGTCCAGCAGGTCCTGGGGATCCTGCCGCCCCAGGAGGCGTCTGGAGACGCGGGGTTCAGTGGCGAAGCGGAGGGACACGGGAAAGCCGCGGGTGGTTGAGGCGTTGACGGGGCCTTGCGGCCCCCAACCTACAGCCTACCGCCTAGAAGCCATCCGACGACACGGGACGCAGCTTCGCGATGCGCTGATCCTCGGGCGTGAAGGCACGCTGGATCAGGTGGCCCTGTTTGCGCGGCTGGAGCCCTGCCTTCTGGGCGTAGACCTGGACCTCCTCGTCCCGCTGGAAACGGCTGCGCTCTAGCATGAGCTTGCGCTGAAGTTCCTCCTCCTTGTGGATGCGATCCTTGATGTCGCTCATGGCATAGCTCAGACGGGTGCTCTGGATCTTCAGATAGGCGAGGGTGGCGAGGGGCATGGCCAGGGCCAGCACCAGCAGGAGCATCCGCAGGATGCCTTCGCTCTCCACCATGCGGGTGGGAGAGGCGTGGCTAGGCAGGGTTCCAACAACCATGGGGACCTCGTTCAGGGGAGCCGTTCCGCCACGCGCAGGCGGGCGGAACGGGAGGGGGGATTGGCGGCGGCTTCGGCCTCGCTGGGCGCGATGCCACCGGCATGGATGAGTTTCAGCACCTTGGGGAGTTGGACCGGCGCGGTGCGACCTGGCCCGTCGTAGATGCCCGCGAGGCGGCGTAGCGTCTGCTTGACGATGCGGTCCTCCAGGCTATGGAAGCTGATGACCGCCAGGCGGCCGCCAGGACGGAGGTGGGAGACGGCGGATTCCAGCGAGATGGCCAACCGATCCAGCTCGCCGTTCACGGCGATGCGGATGGCCTGGAAGGTCCTGGTGGCCGGATCGCTCTGGCCTTTCCGTTTGGCAGGCTCCCGGGGGATTACGGTGTAGATGGCCCTGGACAGGTCCCTGGTGGTGTCCAGCCGTCCCTCGTGGAGGGCCCGGAGGATGGCCCTGGCGATGGGGCGGCTGGCCCTTTCCTCGCCGTACTGGTAGATAACGTCCGCCAGGCTTTCATCGGTCTGGTCGGCGATCCAGGCGCGGGCCGAAAGGCCGTGCTCCGGATCCATGCGCATGTCGAGAGGCCCCTCGTCCCGGAAGCTGAAGCCCCGTTCAGGGGTCCGAAGCTGGAGGGTGGACACACCAAGGTCCGCCAGAATGGCGTCAAACCCTTCCGGGGCCTGAGCAGCGCGCCAAGCCAGGAAACGCGGATCCTCCCAGAGGTCCTCGTAGGCGCAGGCCAGGATGCTCAGCCGGGAATCGTGACCCAGCCGCTGGATGGCCAGGGCCCGGGCCTCAGGATCCCGGTCCACGCCCAGGTATTGGACCTCGGCATCCGCGCGGGCCAGCAGCGCTTCCGCATGGCCACCCAACCCCAGGGTGAGGTCGAGAATCCGGGCGGCTGGAGGCAGTGCCAGGTTGTCCAGAACTTCCTGCAGGAGGACCGGCACGTGGATGGGTGGCTGAAGGGTCATCATCAGATCCCCAGATCCGCGAGCTGTGCCAGGTCATCGGCGCCAAGGGGTTCTGCCGCGAGGCGCCCTGAGAAGCCGGACTTGTTCCAAAGAGCCAGGTGGTCCATCTGACCCAGCACCGCGACTTCGCCAGTCAACTGGGCAGCCTCGCGAAGAATGGGCGGGATGACGAAACGGCCCTGGGCATCAGGCTCCACTTCGCTGCCGAAGTAGGCGGTCGTCTCCAGGAACTTGCGCTTGGCGGGACTGGTGGAAGGCAGGGCGGCCAGGCGAGCCTCGATGCCCTCCCAGACGGGCATGGGGTAGAGGCGGGCCGACCGGCCATCCAGGGATGTGAGGTAGTGCCGCAGGGCTCCGCCCCCCTCGCCATGTGCGAAGGCCTCTAGCTCGGCCTTGAAGGAAGAGGGGAGCTTGAGGCGTCCTTTCTCATCCACCGTGGCCGGTGAGTTCCCGCGAAGTCGCAGCACCGGTATCGCCTTTCAACCACCTGCCCAGGAGAGGCCACCGGAATGAAGTCAGACCACTTTAATCCACTTCAACCCACTTTTCTCCACTGAGAACCACTTCACAGTCTATAAACACCAAGGAAGTCAACAAGTGGAAATAAAAACGAAAAAGACACGCAAATGCGTGTCCTTTTCGTTAAACGGGAGAATCGGGCTACTGGCAGAGCTTGCCGCCCAGGTGCTTCCCTCCCAGCAGGTGGAAGTGCAGGTGGAACACGACCTGGCCGGCGTCCTGGCCGCAGTTGCAGAGCAGCCGCCAGCCGCTGCTTTGGACTCCATGATCCGCCGCAAGCTTGGCGGCCACCTGGGGAATCCGGGCGGCGGCGGCGGCGATCTCGGGGGTCTGATCACCGAGGTTTTCGCAGTGCGCCTTCGGAATGATGAGCAGATGCACCGGCGCCTGGGGGAAGATGTCCTTGAAGGCGAGCAGGTGATCATCTTCATAGACCAGGGCGGCGGGAATTTCCTTCCGCACGATCTTGCAGAACAGGCATTCATTCATCGGGGGACCTCCCATGTTCCACATCATCCTGCACCAACCGGAGATTCCGCAGAATACCGGAAGCATCGGCCGGCTCTGCGTGAACAACGGTGCAACCCTGCACCTCATCCATCCCCTGGGTTTCGAGACCACGGACTACTACCTGCGCCGGGCTGGGCTGGACTATTGGGAAAAGCTTGAACCCAGCCATTACGAGGACTGGACCGACTTCCTGAGCCGGAATCCCGCCAAGCGGCTCTGGTACTTCAGCACCAAGGGCGCCCGGCGGCACACCCAGGTGCCCTGGGCCTACGGCGATGGCCTGGTCTTCGGCCGGGAGACCGTGGGACTGCCCGAGGAAATCCTTGCCACCCAGGAGGACCGATTGGTTCGCATCCCCATGATAGGCGACCACCATCGCAGCCTGAATTTAGCCCAGGCCGCGGCCATTGGTCTTTACGAGGCCCTGAGGCAGACTGAGGGTTGGTAATTCCAGAGGAGCTTCCATGAGCCAAGCGCCGATCCGCGTCGTCATCGCCAAGCCCGGTCTCGATGGGCATGACCGCGGCGCCAAGGTCGTGGCCCGGGCACTGCGGGACGCCGGCATGGAGGTGATCTACACGGGCCTGCGCCAGACACCCCAGCAGATCGCCGCCGCCGTGGTGCAGGAGGACGCCCGGGTGCTGGGCATGAGCATCCTCAGTGGCGCCCATAACCAGATCTTCCCCGAGGTGCTGCGGCTGTTGAAGGAACAGGGCGCGGATGACGTGCTGGTCTTTGCGGGCGGCATCATCCCCGACGAGGACATCCCCGCCCTGAAGGCCGCGGGCATCCGCGAGGTGTTCCAGCCAGGCACCAACACCGACGACATCGTGGCCTTC
>CAIXHJ010000221.1 GCA_903919165.1 uncultured Holophagaceae bacterium | reverse complement strand
CGTAGCCTATTTTTTCCATCTCCCCTTTCTAGGAGCCCATCCATGAAATCCCTTCTTTCATTGTCTGGTTTTCTGCGGCCGGTCCTTGCCCTCGCCTTGGTGATGCCCCTGGCCGCCGAAGGGGCGAAGGCCACCGTTGCTTCGGAAGCCCGGAAGAGCCAACTCCCGCCCCTCATCGACCGGGACAAGTTCTTCGGCAATCCCGAGATCGCGGGCGCTCAGCTTTCTCCCGACGGCAAGTGGATCGCCTTCCTCAAGCCCTACAAAGAGACCCGCAATGTCTGGGTGAAGAGAGTGGGAGAGCCCTACAGCAAGGGGCGCCTGATCACCGCGGATTCCAAGCGCCCCATTCCGGGCTTTTTCTGGAGCCGGGACGGCAAGCAGATCCTCTTCGTGCAGGACAGGGATGGCGACGAGAACAACAACGTGTATGCCGTGGATCCGGCCGCAGCGCCGGCCGCGGGCAAGGAAGTGCCGGATGCCCGCAACCTGACTGCCGCCAAGGGCGCCCGGGCCATGATCTACGCCGTTCCCAAGGCAGACCCTGACACGATCTATGTGGGCCTCAATGACCGGGACGCCGCCTGGCATGACGTCTACAAGGTCAAGATCTCCACCGGCGAGCGGACCCTGGTTCGCAAGAACACCGAGCGCATCGCGGGATGGGTGTTCGACAAGCAGGCCAACCTGCGCCTCGCCATCCGCACCACCGACAAGGGCGACACGGAGATCCTTCGCGTGAATCCCGAGAGCTTCACCAAGGTCTACGAGTGCAGCGTGTTCGAGTCCGCCAGCCCCGTGAACTTCCACAAGGACGGCAAGCACGTCTACCTGGAGACCAACAAGGGCGCACGGGATCTCACAGAACTGGTGCTCTTCGATCCCGCCACCGGCCAGGAGGAGAAACTGGAATCTGATCCCAAGGGTCGGGTGGACTTCGGTTCCGCCATCTTTTCCGACCTCACGGACGAGTTGATCGCTACCACCTATGAGGACGACCGCATCCGCATCTACTGGAAGAACAAGGACTGGGAGGCTGACTACAAGCTCCTGCAGAAGAAGTTGCCAGGCCACGAAATCCATCTGAGTTCGATGACGACCGATGAACAGCTTCTGATCGTCACCAGCAACAGCGACCAGGATCCCGGTACCAACTACCTCTTCAATCGCCGCACCAAGAAACTGACCCTGGAGTATGTCTCCCGGGAGACACTGCCCCGGGAAGCCATGGTGGCCATGCAGTCTATCCACTACCCATCCAGCGATGGGCTTGAGGTCCCCGCCTACCTGAGCCTGCCCAAGGGCGTACAGGCCAAGAACCTGCCCCTGATCGTGTTCCCCCACGGCGGGCCCTGGGCCAGGGATTCGTGGGGCTTCAGGAGCTATGCGCAGTTCCTGGCCAACCGTGGGTATGCCGTGCTGCAGCCCAATTTCCGCGGCTCCACTGGCTACGGGAAGAAATTCCTCAATGCCGGGAACAAGCAGTGGGGCGACCTGATGCAGGACGACCTCACCTGGGGCGTTAAGCACTTGGTGGCCCAGGGCATCGCCGATCCCAAGCGCGTGGGCATCATGGGCGGATCCTACGGCGGCTACGCCACGTTGGCGGGTGTCACCTTCACGCCGGGCCTCTACGCGGCGGCGGTGTCCATCGTGGGCCCCTCGAACCTGCTCACGCTGCTGGAGACCATCCCGCCCTACTGGGAGGCGGGGCGCATCATTTTCCACGAGCGCATGGGCGATCCCAACACGCCCGAAGGCAAGAAGCAGCTGGAACGGCAGTCTCCGCTGAACAGCGCCGCCAAGATCAAGACGCCGCTCATGGTGGTCCAGGGCGCCAATGATCCCCGCGTGAAGAGGGCCGAAAGCGAGCAGATCGTCATCGCCCTGAGGGACCGGGGCTTTCCCGTGGAGTACCTCTGCGCGCCGGACGAGG
>CAIXHJ010000220.1 GCA_903919165.1 uncultured Holophagaceae bacterium | reverse complement strand
GCCGGGAACTGGGATTCCGCCTGAACACGGTGACCCTCACGCGGAAGCAGCGGTTGAAGGCGGAACTGTTGTCCGATCCGGATCTGAGGGAACGGATCTCGGTCCTGGCAGCGGAATCCGGGCGGGAGGAGGCAAGCCTGCTGGCGGACGTCAGCCTCTACCTCGACGAGATCATCCCGAACTTCAATCTCATCACCACATACAGGTACGGCAAGCGGCTGGCGGGAATCCTTCTACGCACCTGCTACCGCGTGCGCATCGGCCGCAGCGCGGAGGGGGCTCTGAACCGCATTCCCCGGGACGCGTCGGTGGTCTACGTGATGAACCACCGCAGCAACGCGGACTACCTGCTGGTGGCCTTCCTGCTTGCCAACCGCGTATCCATTTCGTACGCCGTGGGCGAGTGGGCGCGGGTCTGGCCCCTGGAGCGCCTCTTCCGAAGCTTTGGCTCCTTCTTCGTACGGCGGCGCTTCCGGGATCCGCTCTATCACGCTGTGCTGGAGCGCTATGTGCAACGGACCGTCGCCCAGGGCACGACCCAGGGCATCTTCATCGAAGGGGGCCTAAGCCGGGATGGACGCTTGCAGACACCCAAGCTCGGCCTGCTGGACTACATGATCCGCGCCGGCGCGAAGGAGCTGGTCTTCATTCCCGTGGGCATCAACTACGACCGGGTGGTGGAGGACAGCAATCTGGTCCGCGAGTCTGTGGGCAAGCCCCGGCGAAGTCCCCTGGCGCTCCTCCGGCGCACCGCCCTATGGTTGCTTGGCCTGGTCTGGCGGGGCGCAACGGGGCGCTTCCACCGCTTTGGCTACGCGGTGGCAAACTTCGGCCAGCCCATCTACGCCCGCACCGCGCTTGAAGGCGCCGACCTCCGCACCATGGACTGGGACACGAGGAGACCCCTGCTGGAAGCCTTCGCTGATTCCCTTGTGCGCGCCGTGGGGACCGAGGTCCCTATCACGCCCGTGGCCGCCGTGGCGTGGGTCTACCAGCACATGGAGGAACCCGCACCAGGCCGCACCGAGGTGCGTGACCGCATGCTTGAGGTGCTCGCCGCCGCCCAGGAGCGAGGCCTCCCCCTCTACCTGCCGCGGGGTTCGTTCCAGCGGACTTTCGAAGTGGGACTGCGCGTCCTCCTGTTGCGGCGCATCCTGGTGGCGGATGAAGGGCGATTGACCCTTCCTTCCCACAAGGCGCCGCTGCTGGCTTACTACTCCCAAGGCGTGGCCCATCTCCTGGAACAAACGCGAAGCCACTAAACTGTTGGACTGCCCACGGGGAATCTTTATGTCCAAGCTCGTCCGCATTGCCAATGGCCAGGGATTCTGGGGAGACAGCATCGACGCTCCGGTGCGCCTGGTGGAGGCAGGGGGCATCGACTACCTGACACTGGACTACCTGGCCGAAGTGACGCTTTCCATCATGCAGAAGCAGCGCCGGAAGGATACGCGTCTGGGTTACGCGACGGACTTCGTGGATTTGATGGAGCGCGTGCTGCCCCAGCTGAAGGCCAAGGGCATCCGCGTGGTGGCGAACGCCGGGGGCGTGAATCCCGAGGCCTGCCGGACCGCCGTGCTCCAGGTAGCGAGGACGCTGGGCATCACTGGCCTCAGGATCGCCACGGTGACCGGTGACGATGTGCTGGCGAGACTTCCTGAGTTTCAGACTCGGGGGCTGAAGCTGGAGAACATGGACACCGGCGAGAGCCTGTTCGATGGACCGAGGGAGATTCTCAGCGCCAACGTCTACCTCCAGACTCAGGCCATGGTAGAGGCCCTCGACACCGGGGCGGATATCGTATTGACGGGACGTTGCACTGATCCGGGACTCACGTTGGCCCCGCTGATCCACGAGTTCAAGTGGGCCGCTGATGACTGGAACCGCCTCGCCGCGGGCACGGTGGCGGGCCATATCCTGGAGTGCGGCGCCCAGAGCACCGGCGGGAATTTCACCCGTTGGTGGGAGGTGCCGGACCTCTGGAACGTGGGCTACCCGATCGCCGAATGTTCGGAGGATGGCACCTTCATCATCACCAAGCATGCGGATACCGGCGGCATGGTCACGGTTGATACCGTCAGCGAGCAGCTGGTCTATGAGATGGGCGACCCCCGCAACTACATCACGCCGGATGTGGTGGCGGACTTCACGAGCATCCAGCTTGAGCAGGCTGGTCCGGACCGGGTGCGTGTCACCGGCATCACTGGAAAGCCCCGCACACCCTACCTCAAGGTCAGCGGGGCCTACTTGAATGGTTACAAAGCCACAGGTCAGTTGACCCTCAGTGGTCCCCGGGCCCTGGAGAAAGCCCAGTTGTGCGCCGATATCGTGTGGAAACGGCTGAGGGCCGCGGGGTTCGAGTACGAGTATACCGACATCGAGTTCCTGGGTGCCAGTACGGTCCATGCGGGCATCGCCAATGCCCCCGCAGATCCTGCCGAGATCGTGTTGCGTCTCAGCGTGAAAGACCCGGACCGGAAGAAAGTCGAGCGCTTTGGCCGGGAGATCGCGCCCCTGGTGACTGCGGGGCCGGCGGGTGTCACAGGCTTCGCAGGAGGCCGCCCCAAGGCCCAGGAGATCGTGGCCTACTGGCCGGCCCTCCTACCGCGGGAACTGGTCACCTGGGTCGTAACTGTCCAGGAAATTTGATCCTTCAACCTGGGACCCTGTTCCAGGGTCCAACCTCCAGCGACCTTGCGGCCTCCGGCCCGATCTCCCACCTTTGTCATACCAGGTTCAAGGAGCCGCCCATGCATTCACGAGCCCGCCTGTTCCTCGGTTCACTTGGAGTCCTCGCCCTGCTCGGATGTTCGGACTCCGGTCCGAATTACAATTACCATGGGGCCACCTCTAGCTATGTGGTGAACGCCATCGCCGTGGCTGATATCGACCGCAATGGATTGCCCGATATCCTCGGCCTGGTCTCCACCGCCTATGGGGCAACGCCTACCCAGGGCTATGTCTCGACCCGCCTGCAGACCTCCACAGGGGCCTTCGCCATGCCCGTCCGCTTCGGCGTGGGTATCGGCCCGGCCAACTTCGTAGTCACCGATGTGAACGGGGACGGTCGTCCGGATCTGGTGGTGGCCAACGCCGATGACCAGACCGTCACCGTCCGCTTTGCGGATCCGGCCAAGCCAGGATCCTTCCTGCCCGCCAACGTCCTCCCGACCCCGGGTCGCACGCCCCTTGACGTGGCCGTGGGCAACCTCAGCGGCCACACCGACGGCCTGATGGATGTCGTGGTGGCGGCCAGCGGCGCCAATAATGTGCTCGTCTTCACCCAGTCCGCCGCAGGCACCTTCAATAGCCCCCTGACCTTCGGCGTCGGCGG
>CAIXHJ010000219.1 GCA_903919165.1 uncultured Holophagaceae bacterium | reverse complement strand
TGGCCTGGTCAACCCTGCAATGCTTCGGCCAAGGCCTTACGCAGCATACTCAGCGTGCAGGGTTTCAGACATCCATGCTGTAGGCACCCGCCTGGCTGTAGACCTCCGATTCCAGCACCCGCTGGCTGCGGTCTGCATCGACGTGCGCCTTCCGTATCAGGCTTATGCAATAGGCCATCTGGGCCTCGGTGCTGGTGGGCTTGCCGTGGAGTTGAAGCGCGAACCGCGACAGGTCCCGCACCATGAAGTCGAAGATCTGATCCACCAGGTCATCGGAGATGTTCATCAGGGTCGCGTTCTCCAGGATCAGTTGCCCGTAGACCACCAGCGTGAAGATCTCGCCCACCGCCAGCAGGAAGTCAATGTCCTTCTGCTGCGCGGCATCGGGTGTGGCCTTCATCAGGAAGTCGCGGAAGACCTTGATCTGCTCGCTGAAGATCCGCACGTTGGGCAGGCCCCGGCTGGCGTAGGCCTTCCGGTAGTCGTGGAACTGGATCTTCCCCAGGCCCTTGGTGGGCCCCTGGTCGAAGAGGAAGTCATCGTTCGCCGCCTCCAACCGACGCGGAATTTCGGGGTACTCGGCGGGATTGAAGAAGTAGTTCTGCATGAACTTCACGATCAGCGCGATGTTCACGTGCACGGTGCCTTCCAGCTTCGGCAGCGCCCGGATGTCCCGCGCCGCTGTCTCGAAGTACATGTCCTTCTCGAAGCCCTTGGCGGCGATGACATCCCAGAGCAGGTCGATCACCTGCTCGCCCTGGGTGGTGACCTTCATCTTCACCACGGGGTTGTAGAGCAGGTAGCGCCGGTCCTCCTTTGATGCCGAGCGCAGGTAGTCCGAGGCCCGTAGCGCGAAGAGCCGCATGGCCACCAGGCGGGCGTAGGCGTCCAGGAACATCTGCTTCACGTGGGGGAAGTCCGTCACGGGATGGCCATAGAGCACCCGGCCCGAGGCGTGGTTGAGGGCCTCGTAGAAGGCGTGGGTGCAGATGCCGATGGTGGCCCAGCCCAGGTTGTACTTGCCGATGTTCACGGTGTTGAGGGAGGCGTTCCAGGCCTCGTCGCCCCTCGACAGGATCTCCGCCTCGGCGATCGGGTAGTCGTTCAGGTTGAACTCCGCCACGTAGGACTGGGTGGCGGTGATGTTCTTCACCAGCTGGAAGGCCGGGGTCTTGCTGTCCACGGCGAAGAACACATACTCCCCGGTCTCGGGCAGCCTCCCGAACGTCGAGACAATGGCCGCCTCGTTGCCGTTCCCGATGTAGTACTTGTCGCCCCTGGCCAGGTAGCCGCCTCCGCCCTGCGGCACCAGCAGCATGTCCGTGGCATAGATGTCCGCGCCATGTTCCTTCTCGGAGAGGCCGAAGGCGAAGATGGCGCCCTCGTCCAGCAGCCGCGCGGCCCTGCGCTTCAGGGGCTCGTTGGCGCTCATCCAGATGGGCCCCAGGCCCAGGATGCTCACCTGCCAGGTGTACCAGTAGCAGAGGCCGTAGAAGCCGAGCACCTCGTTGAACACGCAGAGCCGCGAGGTGTCCCAGCGGCAATCGAGACCGCCGTAGCCTTGGCGCGTGAGCAGGGTGGCGAAGATCTTCTCCCGCTTCACGAAGTCCAGGAAATCCGAGTACCACACGCGGTTCTGGTCGTCCTCCTTGAGGCGGCGCTTCCCCTTGGCCTCGAAGAAGGCCACGGTCTTCCGCAGGATCTCGTTCACCTTCGGATCCGGATGCTCGGCGCGGAGCTGCTTCGGGTTGAAGAGGATCATCGCGGACTCCTTCAAGGGCGTGCTGCTGGTCTTCTCGAATCGTCAGGACGATCCCCAGCATCACACGGCGCGAAGGGCCGTTCATCTCGTCCTTGGGTAACCAGGAGAGGCGGGCGGCGCCCGTCCCAGGCCACCCCCTCCACATCGCGGGCGATTTGCCCTTCCCACCCGATAAGATGGGGCCATGCCCCTGACGCTTCCCGCATTCATCGCCCGCTGGCAGGCCGCCCATGGCCCCGAGCGCGGCAACATGCAGCTGTTCCTCCAGGAGCTGACCCAGGTGCTGGGGCTGCCCAACCCCGAGCCCACTGGCCCCGGCAGCGAGTACTGCTTCGAGAAGCAGGTGCCGAACTACACGCCCGAAGGCCGGTTCACTAAGAACTACATGGACCTCTACAAAGCCGGGTGTTTCATCCT
>CAIXHJ010000218.1 GCA_903919165.1 uncultured Holophagaceae bacterium | reverse complement strand
CGGTCCTCTTCGGCGCCCTGGGCTGGGTCCAGGGTGAAACCTTCACCGGCTATCCGGCGAGGTCCTGGTGGGCGCTGGTGGGATTGGGGGTGCTGGTTCAGGTGGTGGCCTGGTGGTTCATCACCTGGGGCATGGGCCATGTGCCCATGAACCTGGGCGCCATGGGCCTCATGATGCAGCCCGTGGCCACCATCATTCTGGGTTGGCTGCTGCTGTCGGAGTCCGTGAGGCCCCTCCAGGGGCTCGGTGCAGCGCTCGTCCTGGCAGGCATCGCGATCTGCGCCTTTACGCCCCCTGCACTGGAGATTCGCTGAATCAGTTCGATCGCGCGGCCATTCAACCTGAACAGTCCCGGCCGACGCCGGTAGGATTGCAGGGTTGCCGGAACAGAGGTTGCGATGAAGACGATGTCCGTGATCGCTGAACCTCCGTCGAGCATCGCCCACCCGGCCTAGGGTTTTCGCGGCTGATCCTGATGGTCAGACTGGCGAGAGCGTAGGGTCCGGGTGGGTGATGTCCGTCCTCCTCCATCCAGGTCCCGGGGCCGTTACGGTCCCGTCATCGTCCTGCCTTCCCTTCATGTCACGGTGTTCCCATGCGCTTCCATCGGACCCTGTTCCGCGCCCTGCTGCTCTCGGCCACCTTCGTGGCGGGCATCAGCACGCTTCGCAGCCAGGCCAGTGATGCGGTTCTCGAGACCTGGAGCTTCCACGGCCAGGCGACCACCGTCACCCAGGGGCACGGGGCCTTTCCGTCTCCCTATGCAGGCGACCACAGCTTCGAGTCCCGCAAGGAAGTCCGCAATTCCTTCACCTCTACCTTGTTCCTGGGGTGCCGCCTCTGGGAGGGCGCCGAACTCTATGTGAATCCGGAGCTGGTCGCAGGCCGGGGCGACAGCCACGTCCTGGGCCTGGGCGCCGCGCCGAATGGCGAGATCTACAGGGTGGACAGCTCCGAGCTGAAGGTTTCACTCGCCCGCCTGTTCCTGAAGCAAACATGGGATATTAGCGGCGCCACCGAACCCGTCACCGCAGATCAAAACCAGGTGGGGGGATCCCGTACTCGTCGCCGGGTGGTGATGACCGTCGGGAGGATCGCCCTGGGCGACGTCTTCGATGCCAACACCTATGCCCATGATCCCCGCACCCAGTTCCTGAACTGGACCCTCATGGACACCGCCGCCTGGGACTATCCGGCGGATACCCGCGGCTACAGCTGGGGTGCGGCGTTCGAGTTCTACTGGGACGCTTGGGCCCTCCGTGCCGGGAGCTTCATGGTGCCCACCAAGGCGAACGGCATGTACTTCGATCACCAGGTGGACCGCTCCCACGGGGATGTGGTCGAGGTGGAGCGTGACCACGAGATCGACGGTCAGGCGGGCCATGTCCGGATCCTCGGGTACGCCAATCACGCCGATATGGGCAGCTACCAGCAGAGCCTCCAGCTGTCACCCCTTGCCCCTGACGTGACCGCCACACGCCAGCCTGGCCGCATCAAGTACGGCTGGGGCCTCAGCACCGACCAGACCATCAACGCAGATCTAGAAGCCTTCCTCCGGGCGGGCTGGAATGATGGCCGCACCGAGACCTGGGTCTTCACGGAAGTGGATCGTTCTCTGGCTCTGGGCCTTACTCTGGGGGGATCATCATGGTCCCGGGCCCAGGACCGGCTGGGACTCGCGGTGACCATCGATGGCCTGTCGCCCGAATACCGGGCCTACCTGGCCGCGGGCGGCCTCGGGTTCATGATCGGGGACGGCCGGCTGGACTATGGCCAGGAACGGCTTTTCGAAACCTACTATGCCGTGCCTCTGGGTCGGTTCTTCACCGCCACACTCGACGCCCAGCGCATCTGGAATCCCGGCTACAACCGCGACCGTAGGCCAGTGAACATCTACGCCCTCCGGCTCCACGCCCAGTTCTGAGACTTGATATGAATTCCCGCGCCGGCATTGATCCCACGTCCGGGACCCGGGCATCCTGGAGACGGACCTTGAAGAAGGAGGCAGCGATGGGCAAGCGGACCGCCCCCAACGACCCTCCGTCGCGACCTGGAACCCGCCGCTGATCTTCTTTCCGGAGCCAAGCTCCGGGCGTCCGTCCCGCTGAGCATCCAGTCCGAGGTTCCTGTGTATCTGGTGAGCAAATCCATCCACCAGCTCGAGCGCTTCCGGCGCCAGCTGATGATCTTCTTCGCGGTGTTGGGGCCCGGCATCATCGTGATGATCGCCGACAACGATGCCGGCGGCATTGCCACCTACGCCTACACCGGATCTAAGTACGGGTTCAGCCTGCTATGGATTTTCATCATCCTCGTACCCATGGCCTACTATGTGCAGGAGATGACGGTGCGGCTCGGTGCAGTCACCAAGCGGGGTCACGCGGAGGCCATCTTCGAAGGTTTCGGCAAGTTCTGGGGGTGGTTCTCCCTGGCGGACCTGGCCATCGTGAACTGGCTCACCCTGATCACTGAATACATCGGGATGATCATCGCCGGCCAGATGTTTGGCATCCCGCCGACATTGACCTTTCTGGGCGTCACCATGATTCTTTTCCTCGTGGTGCTCACGGGGAAGTACTGGACTTTCGAGAAGCTGACCCTCTTCTTCTGCGCCTTCAACCTTGTCTATATTCCGGCCGCTTTCTGGGCCATGAAGGCACCCGCAGCGCCATCCTGGGGCCTGGTAGGTCGCGGCCTCTTCGTGCCCAACCTGGGGGGAGGCGGCCTTTCAGGGGACATCCTCTTCGTGCTGCTGGCGAACATCGGCACCACCATCGCCCCCTGGATGATCTTCTTCCAGCAGAGCGCCGTGGTGGACAAGGGCCTGGACATCCACGACATCAAGTTCGGGAAGCTGGAGACCTTCGTGGGGTCGCTGCTGACCTGCATCGTGGCCGTCTTCATCATCATCACCACCGCCGCCGCGCTCCATCACCACAGTCCCCCCATGATCATGGAGAAGGTGAACGAAGCCGCCGCGGCCCTCACGCCCCTGATCCCTCATGGCGAGACCGCCCGGAGACTCTTCGCCATCGGTCTCTTCGACGCGGGTTTCCTTGGGGCGTTGTGCATCTCCCTCTCGTCGAGCTGGGCGGTGGGCGAGGTCTTCGGCTGGGCCCACAGCCTCAATAAAAGCGTGAAGGATGCGCCCTGGTTCTACGTGGTGTATCTGCTGATGCTGTTGTCCTCCGGTTTCGTCGCGATAATCTCCTCCGACGCGACACAGCAGATCATCACCATGTTCGTACAGGTGGTGGCAGTGACCCTGCTCCCCACAGCGCTGGTCTTCCTCATCCTCATCCTCAACGATGAGCAGTTCATGGGCAAGCATGTGAACACCCGTTGGGAGAACGTCGCCAACTGGTCCATCGTCATTTTCGTCACCTTGATGTCCACCCTCTTCGCCGTCTCGACACTCTTTCCGGGGCTGCTGGAAGGTCTGTTCCGGAGGACCACATGAGCAAGGGCAACAATCCGCAGGATTCCTCCCAGGGACCGCGCGGCATCTACTTTTCACGGGTCTTCCGCAAGCCAGTCCGCCTTGCCGGAGACGGGCGCAAGTTGGGACCGGCGTCGGACATCGTCTTTGCGCTCGCCGAGCCCTTCCCCCGCGCAGTGGGCGTCTACATTGACCATGGATGGGGGGTGCCTAGCGAGTTCGTGCCCTGGGACAAGGTGGTGGATCTGTCGGATCGGGGCCTCATCGTGCGTGCCCCGGACTCTGGCAACCAGTATCCGCCCTTCCAAGATCAGCCCGGTTGGATCCTCGCCGACAAACATTTGATGGGCCGCACCATCCTGGACATCGATGACCGCAAGACCGAGGTGGTGAATGATGTGCTTCTTCGGGCCGATGACAGCGGATTCTACCTTGCGGCAGTGGATGCGTCCTTCAACGGATTCCTCCGCAAGTGGGGCCTCCAGCGGCTCACCACGCTGATCCGTGAGGATCTGATTCCGTGGAAATTTGTCCAGCCGCTCTCGCTGGAGGATGCCATCGCCTCAGACCGGCTACAACTTTCCGTCACCAAGGAACAGCTTCATGATATGCCCAAGGAAGACCTCGCCGACGCCCTCGAGGAGCTGACTGGCCAGGAGCAGGAGGCCCTGTTCTCGGCCCTGGAACCCAAGAAGGCGGCGGAGACCTTGACGGAAGCCGAGCCCCGGGCCCAGCGCCAGATCATCGCCAACCTCAGGCAGGAGCGGGCGCAGAACATTCTCGCCCGGCTGTCCACGCCCCAACTGGTGGACCTTCTCGGCGTCCTGCCCCATGAAGACGCGGAAGAGATGCTTGCACTCCTTCCGGATGAGCGGCGGAGGCGGGTGAGTGCCCTGCTGTCAGAGCGTGAAGCCACGGCACGTGACTTCATGTCGGCGGAGTACCTCACGGTGCCCCTGGACCTCACCGTGGCCCAGGCCCGGGCCAAAGTGCGAACGTCCGGCCTCGGGTACAGTGGCATCTCCTACCTTTACGCCGAAGGCCCGGACGGCCGCCTGTTGGGGGCTGTGGATGCGCGGCTCCTGCTGGTCTCCGACGATGCTGTCCGGATGGGGGACCTGATGGCCTCCCCGGCCGTGGCCGCCGAGGCAGATGACATTCGCGAGGATCTCGACGCCCTCTTCGGGAAGTACCACTTCAGGATGGTCCCCGTGGTGGATCCCGAGGACCGGATCCTCGGCGTCATCCGGTACAACGACATCATGCGGGGCACAGCCCCCCGACCGAAAGCCTAGCCATGCCGAGAGTCAAGCTCACCCCCACCACCCGCTTCGCGCTCTACTTCCTGCGCTTCTACCTCGTGTTCCTCATGCTGCTGTTGGCATTCCGGTTCATCAAGGCCTTCCACCACTGATCCTACAGACGCATGAATTTCTAATGCGGACGAAAGGAACCAGGTCGCCATCACTCACGCCTGACGGCCATGAAGATTTTGATCGGCCTGATGGAATCCATCCGGCGAGGGATCATACCTTTTCAGAGGGAGATGCCCGTCGACGCAAGACCTTGAGCCCTTCAAACCATAGAATGCTGGCGACGCCGGCCGAGCAGGCGAGCAGCAGGTCCGGACCATCTAGGCGCGCGAAGTGGAACAGGCGCTGAGCCCCGGGCCAGGCCAGCACCAGGATCAGACAGGTGGTCGTCCCCCCCATCACCCACCAGAGCGCAGAGTTGGGGTTCCTCAGACCGCCGATCATGCTCACCGTCGAGGAGCGGTTGGCCAGGATGATGGCGAGGAAGGAGACCACGAGGGCCGTGAAAGTCAGTGCACGGGCGGCGTCGTGTCCATGGTTGGTACGGGCGACCAGGAAAACAGCGATGCAGGCAGCGAGCGCTGTGCCCCCTTGCAGCACGGCGAGACCGATGGATTTAAGGCTGAACAGCCTTTCCTGCGGATCCCTGGGCGGTCGGCGCATGACATCCGCTTCAGCCTCCTCAGCCTCAAAAACCAGCGAGCAGGAAGGGTCGATCACCAACTCCAGGAATACGATGTGCACCGGCAGCAGAATCAGCGGCCAGCCGGGAAAGAACGCCGGGAGCATGGAGAGCCCAGCGATGGGGATGTGCACTGCGAAAATGAAAGCCACGGCCTTGCGGATGTTGTCAAAGATGCGCCGCCCCAGCTTGACGGCGGCCACGATGGACGAGAAGTCATCGTCCAGCAACACCAGGGACGCGGCTTCCCGGGCCACGTCCGTGCCGCGGCCGCCCATGGCCACGCCAATGTGGGCAGCCTTGAGGGCGGGGGCATCGTTCACGCCGTCCCCCGTCATGGCCACCACTTCGCGGTTGGCCTTGAGGGCGGTGACCAGCCGAAGCTTTTGTTCCGGTACCACTCGGGCAAAGACATTGACCTCACGGATCCTTTCGGCGAGGGTCTCATCACTCATCTGGTTCAGCTCGGGGCCCGTGATGACCTTCTCGGGATCGGGGATCCCGGCCTGCCGGGCGATGTTCTCGGCGGTGGCCGGGTAGTCTCCGGTGATCATCATCACGCGGATACCAGCCGTGCGGCATTCCGCCACCGCGGCTGGAACCGTGGGCCGCACGGGATCCTCCAACCCAAGCAGGCCGATGAATTCCAGGCTCAGGTCGTGATGCGCTTCCGGAAGGTCGGCCGCACTGTAGCTTCCCCGGGCCACACCGAGGACGCGCAGTCCCTGAGAGGCCAGTCCAGCGACCCATCCTTCAATCTGAGTCCGACGCTGCACCGGTAAGTGGCAGAGGTCCACCACGGCTTCAGGCGCACCTTTGGTTGCCACCATGACTCGGTCGTCGCCGCAGTTCCAGGCATGGGTCACGGCCAAGAGCTCCGGCGCGAGGGGGTATTCCTTTGCCAAAGTCCAGGCGGGGTGAAGGTGTTCCGTTTCCATCAGCCAGGTTTTCCCGGCCGCATGGAGGGCGCGTTCCATGGGGTCGAAGGGATCGCGTTTGCTGGCCAGGATGGCGAATTCCATCAGGTCGTGGACCGAATCCGGCAAGGCTGATCCAACCGCGGCCAGATCCTGGGAATGGCCCTCTACATTTAGCCGTTTGAGTGTCATCTGGTTGAGGGTCAGGGTTCCTGTCTTGTCCACACATAGAACGGTGGCAGCACCAAGCGTCTCGATGGCGGGCATGCGCCGGGTGAGGACCCGGCTGCGGGAGATACGCCAAGCACCGAGCGCCATGAACACGGTGAGCACCACGGGAAACTCTTCCGGGAGGATGGCCATCGCCAGCGCGATGCCCGCCAGCAGGCCTTCCTTCCAGACCTGGGCCCCTCCGCCTCTGGTGAGGGCATAGAGGATGACCACCACCACGCAAGCGCTTAATCCTGTGAGTGCAAGCGTGCGCACCAACCGGTTCGTCTCTTTTTCGAGGAACGTGGCCTCTGGCTCCACCCCCTGCAAGGCCTTCCCGATCTTCCCGAGTTCCGTGTGAAGGCCGGTGCCCAGAACCTCAGCCACCCCCTGTCCCGCCGTCACCAGTGTTCCTGAAAACATGGACGACAATTCGTCTCCACCCGGAGCATCAAGGGTTTGAACCTCGGTCGAGGCTGACTTGCGCACGGGGACGGATTCCCCAGTGAGCAGGGACTCGTCCACCGAAAGGTTGATGCCCGCGCGAAGGACGGCATCCGCAGCAACCCTGTCCCCTTCCACCACCACCAGGATGTCGCCGGGGACCACTTCGCGGCCAGGGATGCGGCGCTGCTGACCGTCCCGGATCACCAGTGCCCGAGGACTGGAGAGATCCCGAAGAGCCTCCAGGGCATGCTCCGTCCGCCGCTCCTGGATGATGGTGATGCCCATGACCACCAAGACAAAGCCGAGGAGCATCAAGGCGTCCTTCGGCTCTCCCATCACCAGATAAAGTGCGCCCGCCGCCACGAGCATTAGGAACATGGGCTCGTGGACAACCTCCCACGCAATGGCCCACAGTCCCCGTTTCTCGCGGGAGGGCAGTTCATTGGCGCCTTCGTGCTCCAAACGGAGCAGGGCCTCGCTTTCCGTCAGGCCCCGGAAGCCTCCGAGGTCCAGGCTGGAAGGCAGATGGGCTTGGTGTGTTGCTGTCACGGGTTCACCTGAGAATCCCACGGGCGGTTGGTCCGGGATGTTAGGTCGAAGCTGCCCTTCCAAAGACGATTCTTCCGAAGACCCTGGTGATCCCTTTCTAACACATGGGTCGAGCCCGCCAGGACCCGCGTGGTTACTCGGGGGTGATCATTTCCCGGTCCTCGCGGTAGGCGAAGAGTTCGCCGAAGCGGCCCCACGTCACGAGCGTGTCGAAGGTCTGTTCCGGGTTCTCCATGGGCAGGCGCTGCTGGAGTTCGGAGCGCAGCTCGCCTTCCTTCAGTTCCCCGTGATGAAGGTCGATGAGCTCCATCACCATCCGGAAGAGACGTAGCTCCAGGAGCTGGGCCTTCCAGATTTCCTTGCGGTCATCCATGTTGGCCCGCACGAATCGTTGGCCCAGGGCCGTGAGGACAACCTGACGCTTGGGGGTGTCCACGAATTCGAGCATCTCCGCGCCCTTCACAGAGGCGAGGATCTTCTCGAACGTCACGTGGGTGGCAGCGGCCATCTGGAAGAGGTCCGCAGTGCCGCCCTGGGTCTCCAGATACTCCAACAGGCCCAGGATGTCCGAGGAGGGTGCCGGCGGCAGCGGCTCCACGAGGTCCGGCAGGAGGCTGGGTACCGGGGCGCTCGCCTCGATGTCCGGCAGTTCGGTGCTGGTGATGATGTCGTGGAGCTGGTCTACCAGGCGGAGGAATTCGGGGCTGCGCATGTCCCGGGGCCGGGGCAGGGGGTTCTCCACGATGGTGCGCAGGCGGCCGGGATTCGCCGACAGCACCACGATGCGATCCGCCATGTAGGCCACTTCCTTGATGTCGTGGCTCACCATCAGGATGGAGGAGGGATTGCGCTCGGCGTCATCCCAGATGTCCAGGATCTCGGCCCGGAGGCCTTCCGCCGTAAGGGCGTCCACATGGCTGAAGGGCTCGTCCATGAAGAGGATCTCCGGATCCACGCTGAGGGCGCGGGCCATGCCCACGCGCTGCTTCATGCCGCCGGAGAGCTCGCGGGGATAGGCCTCTTCGAACCCTTCCAGACCCACCAGGCTGATGGCCCTGTGGGTCTTGGCCTTGATGGTCGCGTCATCCAGTCCCTGGGCCTGGAGCACAGTCTTCACATTGGCCTCCACTGTCATCCACGGGTAAAGGGCGAAGTTCTGGAAGACGATGGCCACGCCCGGGTTGAGTCCCTCCATCTCTTGGCCGTGGTAGAAGGTCCGGCCCTTGGTGGGCTCGATCAGGCCGGCGAGGATGCGCAGGATCGTGGACTTCCCGCAACCGGATGGTCCGATGAGGCAGACCACCTCATTGGCGCGGACATCCAGATTGATGTCCTCCAGCACGCGCAGGGGATGACCGGTCTCCCGGTCGAAGGACTTCTGGATGCCCTTCAGTTCGCAGATGACTTCGTGGTTGGCGTTGATGGCGTGAATCATGGCTCCCTCACTTCGACAGGGAATAGTTGGTTTCGGCGATCTTGTAGAGCGGCTTCCAGACCAGGCGGTTGAACAGCACCACCGTAGCGGCCAGGACCAGGGTGGAGGCGGCCAGCAGGGGGAAATCCCGCTGCTCTCCGGCCTGGCTCACGATGGCGCCGAGGCCGAAGGTCTGCAGCGTGGGTCCGCTGATGTTGTAGTACTCGGACACGATGCTGGCATTCCAGGCGCCCCCCGCGGCCGTCAGGCAGCCGGTCACCAGGTAGGGGAAGATCGCGGGCAGGTAGAGGTTGCGGAAGCGCTGCCAGCGGCTGAAGCCGAAGGCGGTCCCCACTTCCCTAAGGTCGCTGGGGATGGCGCTGGCCCCGGCGATCACGTTGAACAGGATGTACCACTGGGTGCCCAGCAGCATCAGGACGATGCTGCCCCAGCCCAGGCCGACCCTGAGGGAGGCCAGGACGGCCACGACGGCGGGGAAGAGCATGGGCGCAGGGAAGGAGGCCGCCACCTGGACGATGGGCTGGAAGATGCGCGACAGGCGCTGGGAGAGACCGATGGCGAGGCCCGCGGGCAGGGTCCAGCAGAGCCCGATGAGGACAGATGCCA
This sequence comes from uncultured Holophagaceae bacterium, assembly GCA_903919165.1. Classification (GTDB taxonomy): domain Bacteria; phylum Acidobacteriota; class Holophagae; order Holophagales; family Holophagaceae; genus Geothrix. Next base: position 4,991 of record CAIXHJ010000218.1, on the reverse strand, counting down.
TCACCCGTGAGAGGGTGAGGCCGGCGGCCTTGAGGAGGGTCCACCAGGTTGTGGCGGGCAGCTGGTGGAGGAGGTGGGTGATGCCGAGCCCACCCAGGACCAGGAATCCCGACAGGACGATAAGGGCGCCCAGGGCTAGCCAGGGTGCTGCATGGGCCGCCCGGTCGAGGCTGGCCTCCGCCTGGATCCGCTTCCGGACCAGGTGGCGATTCTGCCGGTTCCGCCGTCGCTTGGCGCGCCAGCGATCCCAGCGGCGGATGAGGCGGGAGCCGCGGACGAGGTTGAGGAACCAGCTCTGGGAATCCGCGTTCTGCACCGTGTCCTCGATGCGGAACCGCTGGGCCCACACCACGATCGGTCGCCACAGCACCTGATCAAGCAGCACGATCATCACGATCATCGCCGCCACGGCCCAGAGCTGGGCCCGGACATCGCCGCGCTCGACAGCCATGCTCATGTACGAGCCCAGGCCCGGCACCCGGAAGTCCTTGTCACCCAGTTTGAAGGCTTCCACCAGCATGAGGAAGAACCAGCCACCGGCCATGCTCATCATGCTGTTCCAGGCCAGGCCCGTGGTTGCGAAGGGGAGCTCGACCCACTTGAAGCGCTGCCACCAGTTGAATCGGTACACCGTGCCTGCTTCGTGCAGCTCGGCGGGTACGCTCTTCAGGGAGTGGTAGAGGCTGAAGGTCATGTTCCAGGCCTGGCCCGTGAAGATGGCCATGATGGCCGTCAGTTCGATGCCCACGTTGCTGTGGGGGAAGGTCGCCACCAGCGCCAGCATCAGCGGCACGATGAAGGTCATCACCGGGATGCTCTGGAGGATGTCCAGCAGAGGCACCAGCAGACGTTCTGAGCGGGCGTCCTTGGCGGCCCAGTAGGCGTAGACGAGGGTGAAGAAGAAGGAGATCAGGTACGCCACCAGACCTCTCATCATGGAGAAGAAGGTGTACTTGGGCAGGGCCCAGGGAGACAGGTCGATCTCCAGCACGGGCCGCTGGATGTCGGTCCACTGCCGGCCCAGCAGGATGAGCCCGTAAAGCATGCCGAAGGCTGCGGCGACGAGGAGGAGATCCACCCAGCGCCTACGCCGCAAGGGCGCGAACAGTGCGTTGGCCTGTCCCCACATGGTGTCGAGAAATCGGTGCATCATGGCCTTGGAATGGCCTGGAGCAGCTGCGTGATGGCCTGGTCCGTGGTGGCGCCGTCAGCCTCGCTCTCGAAGGTGAGCAGCAGGCGGTGGCGCAGCACGTCCGGCGCCAGGTCCACCACGTCCTGGGGCAGCACGTGGTCGCGGCCCTGGAGATAGGCCAGGGCACGGGAGGAGGACTGGAGGGCGAGGGAGGCTCGGGGGCTGGCTCCGCACCGGAGCTGTTCCTTGCCCTTCCAGACCTTGCCGTGGCCCGGCCGCGTGGCCTGCACCAGCCGCACGATGTAGGCGCGGATGGCGTCGTCGAGGCGCACCTGTTCGGCCTCGCGGCCCGCGGCCAGCAGGCTGGGGCCATCCACCACGGGGTGAACCTGGTCGCCATTCAGATGGGCCCGACGGAGCACTTCCACTTCCTCGTCCTGTTTGGGGTAATCCACGCGTAGTTTGAAGAGGAACCGGTCCATCTGCGCCTCGGGCAGGGGGAAAGTGCCCTCCTGCTCGAGCGGGTTCTGGGTGGCCAGCACGAGGAAGGGATCGGGCAGGCGGAAACTGTCCTCGCCCAGGGTGACCTGGCGCTCCTCCATGGCCTCCAACAGCGCGGCCTGCACCTTGGAGGGCGCGCGGTTGATCTCGTCGGCCAATAACAGGTTGGTGAAGATGGGACCCCGCTTGGGCGTGAAGGTGAGCTGCCTGGGATCGAAGATGAGGGTGCCCACCACATCGCTCGGAAGCAGGTCCGGCGTGAACTGGATGCGCCGGAAACTGGTGTGGCTGGCGGATGCCAGTGTCTTGATGGTGCGCGTCTTCGCCAGACCCGGCAGGCCTTCCAGCAGAACATGGCCACGACAGAGGAGGGCCACCAGCAGGCGGTTTAGCAGTTGCGTCTGACCCACGATCACCTTGCGGCATTCGGCGAGCAGGGGTTCCAGGGAGTGGGCGGAAGTGGGGGTCATGACGTGTCCGGGGAATCCTCCCATCTTGACTGGAAAGGGCCTCGGGTCTGTCTTCAAAGTGGGGTGTGGCCGCGCAAGGGGCACCGCCCAAGTGAGACAAGGAAAGCGACGATGGCAATAGCGGCACTATTGACGAGGAGGTTGACGCAGTATCGCGCCGGGCGCCGCCCCTTGCCCTTCGGGACGAGGCCAGCCGCACCTCTGGCTGTGTTGTCGGCCCTGGCTCAGGCCTGCGGTCCTCGGGGCTTAGTCCCCGCCATCGGCTGCGCCGATGCGGCCCTATTCGGTGGGCGAATGGTGAACGATGTGCCGCATCGCCCTTCGGCCGCCGCCTGGCCATGGGCGCGGCTGGTCGGCGTCGCGGCTCGCATCCACTTTGAAGACCGACCCGGTTGGAACCCATCCGTTGACCTACGGTAAGTGCTCACGCCCGTCCCATCGGATGCTAGGCTCCTCGGAAACGTAGATCCCCAGTCACTTCCCAACGGAGGACCCATGCGATCAGCAGTCATCGTCGAAGCCAAGCGAACCCCCGTCGGCCGGGGCGTCAAGGGCAGCTACGCCGCCACCCGCCCCGAGCAGTTGGGCTCAGTTGTGATCGAGGCCCTCAAGCCCCTTCTGAAGGACTGGTCGGGCTTGGAGGACGTGCTGGTGGGCTGCGCCATGCCCGAGGGCGAGCAGGGCATGAACATGGCCCGCCTCATCAGTTTCCGCGCGGGCCTGCCCATCACCGCCGGTGCCGCCACCATCAACCGCTTCTGCGGCAGCAGCCAGGAGGCCATGCTCATGGCCGCCCGGGCCATCATGACGAACCAGGGCGACCTTTTCCTTGCGGGCGGCGTGGAGAGCATGTCCAAGGTGCCCATGATGGGCTTCAACGTCAGTCTGGACCCCTACCTCACCCAGAACTACCCTCAGGCCTACTGCTCCATGGGCATCACCGCCGAGAACCTGGCCAAGGAATACAAGATCACCCGCAACGAGCAGGACGAGTTCGCCTACAACAGCCACCAGAAGGCCGCCGCCGCCTGGAAGGCCGGCAAGTACGAGAAGGAAATCGTGCGCTTCGAGACCAGGGGCCTGGACGGCAGGCCTGTGACCCTGCAGCAGGACGAGTGCGTCCGGGCCGACACTAGCCTCCAGAAATTGGGCGAATTGAAGCCCGCCTTCCTGGCGGGCGGCACCCTCACCGCTGGCAACAGCTCCCCTGTCACGGATGGCGCCGCCTTCATGCTCGTGATGGAAGAGGGCCTCGCCAAGTCCCTGGGCCTCAAGCCGCGGGCGCGCATCATCGGCGGCGCTGTCGCCGGCGTGGAGCCGGAGCGCATGGGCATCGGTCCCGTCCCCGCCGTGAAGAAGGTACTGGACCGCTTCGGCCTCCGGCTCGACCAAATCGATGCCATGGAACTCAACGAAGCCTTCGCAGCCCAGAGCCTCGCCGTGATCCGCGAGGGTGGCTACGACCCCGCCAAGGTGAACGCCTGGGGTGGAGCCATCGCCATAGGCCATCCTCTTGGTGCCAGCGGCGCCCGTATCCTTACGACCCTGCTCAACCGCCTCGAGACCGATGGTGGGAAATACGGCATCGCCACCATGTGCATCGGCGGCGGCCAGGGCATCGCCTCCATCATCGAGAAAATCTGATCCGACCACACGACATCGACCTGGAGGTTGGACATGAACATCAAGAAGATCGGCGTACTGGGTTCGGGTGTGATGGGCTCGGGCATCGCGGCGCACGTGGCGTCCGCCGGGTGTCAGGTGGAACTGCTGGACATCGTCATCGACGAGGCGGCGCCGGACAAGCTGGCGGAAGGCGCCCTCGCGGCGCTGGCGAAATCCAAGCCCGCCCTGGCCATGCACCCCTCGTTCCTGAAGAAGATCCGGCCCGGCAACCTGCGGGATCACCTTGATCGCCTGTCGGACTGCGACTGGGTGGTGGAGGTGGTAAAGGAGGACCTGGCCATCAAGCGCGATCTGTACAGCCGCCTGGAACCGAAGCTCAAGGCTGGCGCCTGGATCAGCTCGAACACCTCAGGCATCCCCCTGAAACTGCTGGTGGAAGGCCGCACCGATGCCTTCCGCCAGCATTTCGTCATCACCCACTTCTTCAACCCCGTGCGCTACCTCCGCCTGCTGGAATTCGTGAAGGGCCCCGAGGTGGACGAAGCGGAAGCCCGGACCTTCCGCACCTGGCTGGAGGAAGGTCTCGGCAAGGAGGTGGTGCCCGCCTTTGATTCGCCCACCTTCATCGGCAACCGCATCGGCATCCACGGCATCATGGCCACCCTGCACATGGCCCTGGCGGAAAAGATCCCCTTCGAAGTGCTGGACCTGGTGCTGGGCGACGCGGCGGCCCGGGCCAAGAGCGCCGCCTTCCGCACCGCGGACCTGGCGGGAGTGGACATCCTCGCGGCCACTGCGAAGAACGTCTACGACCTCTGCCCCAACGACGAAATGCGCGATGTCTTCAAGTTCCCGGAGTTCCTCCAGTACATGCTGGACAACAAGCTCCTGGGCAACAAGGTGAAGCAGGGCTTCTTCAAGAAGGGCCCCAAGGATGAGAAGGGCAGGAAGACCTTCCTGGCCATCGATCCGGCCAGCCACGAGTACGTCCCGCAAGTGAGGAAGGACTGGCCCATCCTGAAGGAGCTGAAGGGCATCGACGACCCCGCCGAGAAGGTGAAGACCTTGCTTACCAGCGATACCGAGGCCGGCCGCCTGGCTTGGCGCTGCATCGCGCCCAACCTCACCTACGCCGTAAACCGCCTGGGCGAAGTGACCGATGGTCCCCTGAACGTGGATCGTGCCATCAGGAACGGTTTCGCCTTCGAGCTGGGCCCCTTCGAGCTCTGGGACACCCTCGGCGTGGAGCGGGTCGTGGCGCG
>CAIXHJ010000217.1 GCA_903919165.1 uncultured Holophagaceae bacterium | reverse complement strand
GCTGCATCGGCGCCACCACCTTCCAGGATTTGAAGGGCTCCCTGGACCGGGATAGGGCCCTCTCCCGCCGTTTCCAGGTGGTGGAGGTGAACGAGCCTTCCGTCGAGGACGCCCTCGGCGTGCTGCAGGGTCTGAAGGCGGCCTATGAATCGCACCATGGTGTGACTTATTCGACCGGAGCCCTGGATGCTGCGGTGCGCCTGGCCTCCAAGCACCTGCCGGACCGCAGGCTGCCCGACAGCGCCCTGGATGTGGTGGACGAGGCTGGAGCCGCGCAGAAACTCCTGCCGAAGAAGGCCCGGGTCAAGCAGATCGGGCCGGCGGAAATCGAGGCCGTGGTGGCCCGCATGGCGCGGGTGCCCGTGGCAACTGTGAGTGCGGATGATCGGGAAGCCCTCGCCTCGCTCGAGGCTTCGCTTCGAGCGCAGATTTTTGGGCAGGACTCGGCGTGTGAGGTTGTCTCCAGTGCGATCAAGCTTGCTCGATCGGGGCTCCGCGATCCGCTCAAACCGATGGGCTGCTTCCTCTTCGCGGGACCCACAGGCGTAGGCAAGACAGAGCTCTCCAAGCAGCTGGCCAAGGCCCTGGGCATCGCCTTCCTGCGCTTCGACATGAGCGAATACCAGGAGAAGCATGCCGTAGCCCGGCTCATCGGAGCGCCTCCGGGCTACGTGGGGTACGAGGAGGGCGGCCTGCTAACGGACGCTGTGCGCAAGCAGCCCCATGCGGTCCTGCTGCTGGACGAACTGGAGAAGGCCCACCCGGATCTGTTCGGCGTGCTGCTGCAGGTCATGGATCATGCCTCGCTCACGGACAGCCACGGCCGCAGCGCCGATTTCCGGCACACGGTGATCGTGATGACCACCAATGTGGGAGCTCGGGAGCTGTCGGCCCGGCAGGTGGGTTTCGCTGAGGCGGGGGCAATGCGATCGGCCACCGGGACCATCGAAAAGGCTTTCAATCCCGAGTTTCGCAACCGCCTGGACGCCATTCTCCAGTTCGCCCCCCTGGGTCGCACCGAGATGGAGCGGGTGGCGGACAAGCACCTGCGCGAACTGGAAACTCAGTTGGCCGAGAAGGCCGTCACCCTCACCTGCACACCCAAGGCCAGGGCCTGGCTCGCCGAGAAGGGCTACGACCCGGCCTTTGGCGCCCGGCCCATGGCGCGGCTCATCGAGCGCGAGCTGCGCCGCCCACTGGCGGAGGCCCTGCTCTTCGGGCCCCTGGCCAAGGGTGGCAAGGCCAAGCTGGACCTCAAGGACGGCCTGCTGTGCCTGTCTTTCGGCTGACGAAACAACTGCTGTTCCCGGATCCGGAGCTGGCGGAGGAGGGGCTGCTGGCCATCGGGGGCGACCTCAGCGTCCCCCGCCTCCTGCTGGCCTACCGCAGCGGCATCTTTCCCTGGTACGGGGAGGGCGATCCCCTCCTCTGGTGGGCGCCGCCGGAGCGGGCCCTGCTGAGACCGGGTCACCTGCATCTGTCGACCCGGACCCGCCGGAACCTGCGACGACGTCCCTTCGAAATCCGCTTCGACTCGGCCTTCGAAGCGGTCATCGGCCACTGCTCCCAAGTACCCCGCCCCGGCCAGGACGGCACCTGGATCACTCCGGAGATGCGCGACGCCTATGCCGACCTCCACCGGGCGGGGCACGCGCACAGCGTGGAGGCATGGCGGGATGGTGAATTGGTGGGTGGCCTCTATGGCGTCTCACTGGGCGGGGCCTTCTTCGGGGAGAGCATGTTTGGGCTAGAGCCCGAGGCCAGTCGCGCGGCCCTAGCGGCCCTGGACACGCGGCTCGCCGCATGGAGGTTCACCATGCTGGATGGGCAGGTCCCCCACGAGGGGCTGGTCAGATACGGATTCGAAGTCGTGCCCCGCAGCCAGTTCTTGGCGGAACTGGCTGGGGCGCTTCGCGCCGAAGGGCGAGAAGGACGCTGGTCAGAGCGTTAAAATCATGACCCAGAAAGCTCGGGCATCGTGGGTGAGTTGTGGAATGGTGGAGGCCACATCCTCTTTCAGGGAGGGATGCCCCAAGGCTTCCGCGTTCCCCAGCAGGGCCAGGATATCGGCGGCGTCCTGGGGACTGCCAGCTTCCAGCTTCAGGAGGATCAGCCCGAGAGGTGAGGCCACGGGGCAGGGGAAGGACTCGGCTCGCTCGCAGGTTTCCAGGGCGATTCGAGCTGCTGCACCCCGCCCCAGAATCAGGTCCTGGCGAGGAGAGCCAGGAAACCGCACTACGCCGCCCAGTGGATCGTCGCAATCTCCCTTGGTGATCCTGGGTGCGCCGGCCCCCCACTCCGTCCAGAGGTCGGCGTGGAGCACTCGGGGATCCAGCATCAACCCTCCGCCTCGTCCTGCTCGGCCATGCACCTGCTCGGCCGCCGTTGGGCTCGCTTCAACCGGTTCCGAAGCCGTAGGGCGTCCGCTTCGTTAGCTCCTTCGGGTAGGAGGTGACGCATCATCCGAAGTCCAGTCCCGTCCCGGTACAGGAATTCGCAAAGGGCCAGGTCCTCGGATGGGGTGGGAAAGGGATCTGCTCGTCGCACAAGTTCAGGGTAAGTCCTTCCAGATCCTTCAGCCACGGCTATCATGCACTCAGGCACAACCCGAGGGTTCCCATGGCGACGATCTCGGAATCGCGACTTTCTCCGCGGCATATTTCGACGCGGCATACCATCGCGCTCGTGATGGCGGGGGGGCGCGGCAGGCGCCTGATGGAGCTCACGGATTACTACTCCAAACCGGGGCTCGATTTCGGCGGCAAGTACCGCATCATCGATTTCACGCTGTCGAACTGCGTGAATTCCGGATTCCGCCGGATCATGGTTCTGACCCAGTACAATTCCCACAAGCTTCTGGAACACCTCCAGTTCGGCTGGACCTTCCTGCCGGACAGGTTGAACGAGTATGTCCACGTGCTCCCGGCCCAGCAGAGCTTCGACAAGAATGCCTGGTACAGCGGCACGGCGGATGCGGTCTATCAGAACCTCGAGAACATCCAGTCGGCTAATCCCGAGAACATCCTGATCCTCGCAGGTGACCACATCTACCGGATGGATTACAGGCTGTTCCTCCAGGACCATATCGACCATCAGGCGGACATGTCCATCGCCTGCCTTGAAGTGCCTCGGGAGGGCGCACGGGAGTTCGGGATCGCCCATGTGGATGACGAGGACCGCATCGTGTCCTTTGTGGAGAAGCCGGAGGACCCGCCGGCGATCCCCGGGAAGCCCGACCGGGCCTTCGCCTCAATGGGCATCTATCTGTTCAAGGCGGAATCCCTCTACAAGGCGCTCATCCGGGATGCGGATGACCCGAACTCCGGACACGACTTCGGCAAAGACGTCATTCCTAAACTGGTGCAGGAGTCCAGGGTTTTTGCCCACCGGTTCGAGAACAGCTGCATCCCGAATGCGGGACATCCCGATCCCTACTGGCGGGATGTGGGCACCGTGGACTCCTACTGGGAGGCCAACATGGACCTCACCAGCGTGCTGCCCGCCCTGAACCTCTATGACCAAAACTGGCCCATCACCACCCACCAGTTGCAGCTGCCACCCGCGAAATTCGTCCACGCCGGTGAGATGCGCAACGGTGTGGCCCTCTCCAGCCTGGTGTCCGGCGCCTGCGTCATCTCCGGAGCCCATGTGCACCACTCTCTGCTCTCAAGCCGGGTCTTTGTGCACTCCCATGCCCGCCTCGACGGAGTCATGGTGCTTCCAGACTGCGACATCGGCCGCCACGCCCGACTTCGCCGCTGTATTCTTGCCCGGGACTGTCACATCCCCGAGGGTCTCATCGTGGGAGAGGATCCCGAAGAGGATGCCCGCCGTTTCCGTCGCACCGCAGGAGGCATCACCCTGATCACCCAGCGCATGTTGAACCAGCTGGAGCCCTAGATTTTGAGCATTCTGTTTGTTGGGTCCGAACTGTTCCCCTATGTCAAGACTGGTGGCCTGGGTGATGTGATGGCAGCCCTGCCCAGGGCTATACGTGCCCTGGGCGCCGATGTCCGGCTCCTGGTTCCGGCCTTTCCATCCATTCGTTCGGGGGTCGACGTCCTGGGCGAAGCCGCCGTCCTTCCGGAACTCATGGGGGGTGGACCGGCTCGGATCCTCCGGGCTAATGCTCCTGAACTGCCCCTCTACCTGCTGGACCAGCCGGCCTTCTTCGACCGCCCCGGAGGTCCCTACGGCCATCCGGGGGACCTCGCCCGGCGCTTCGCGGCCTTGGCCTGGGCTGCCGCCCACCTAGGCCGCATGGGAGATGCGGATGGCTGGCGGCCGGATGTGCTGCACGGCCACGACTGGCAAACCGGGCTCATGCCGGCCTACGTCGCCTATGGTGATGGTCCACGCCCCGCCACGGTCATGACCATCCACAACATTGCTTTTCAGGGCCGGTTTCCCCCTTCGATGCTTAGTGAACTATGGCTTCCGCGACATGCCCTTACGCCTGAGGGTGTCGAATTCCATGGCGACATCTGTTTCCTCAAGGCCGGCCTGAAGCTGGCAGACCGCCTCACCACAGTGAGCCCCACCTATGCCCGCGAGATCCAGCAGGCCGGAGGGCATGGTCTCGAAGGGCTACTGACGCACCGGAACGATAGTCTGCGCGGGATCATCAATGGAGTGGATCGGGATATATGGAATCCGGCGAAGGACCCGAACCTCGTCAGCCGCTACGATCTGAAGCATCCGGCCCGCCGAATGCCGAATCGCCCTGATTTCCAGCGCAGGATGGGACTTCACGAGGACCCGGAGGCGCCGATCTTCGCGGCCGTGAGCCGACTGGATCCGCTCAAGGGCCTGGACCTGGTGTTGGACAACGTGGACCACCTGGTGTCCAAGGGCGCCCAGCTGGCGGTGCTTGGTACTGGAGACCCCCACGCGGAAGGAGCCTTTCGCCAGGCGGCCCAGCGCCATCCGGGGCGCGTCGGGGTGTTCCTCAGGTACGACGAAGCGATGGCACACCACGCTTTTGCAGCTGCCGATGTGTTCCTGGTGCCCTCCCGCCAGGAGCCCTGCGGGTTGACGCAGCTCTATGCTCAGGCCTACGGGGCCCTTCCTCTGGTGCGGCGCACGGGTGGATTGGCGGATACGGTGGTGGGCGCTTCTCCTGAGACGCTCGCCGACGGTACCGCAACCGGCTTCATGTTCGATACGGCAAGTGGCTGGGCGTTGGGAGAAGCCATCAACATGGCTCTGGCCCTGTTCCAGGATCCTTCCGCCTGGCGCCAGGTCCAGCGGCGGGGGATGCTGACGGAATTCGGCTGGGAGGGTCCAGCCCGAGCCTATCTCGACTTGTATGCGACCATTCCGGCAAAGGGAGTCTGAGATGGACATCCGCTCGCATTGGCAGGGCATCAGGTCCCATCCCATGGGAGGCTGGCGAACTGTGGCCGAGCAGGCCTTGCCACTCCTTGATCCCAACCGGCGCCTGCTCTGGTGTGGCATCGGGGGCTCCCTTCTGCCTTCGGAGACCCTGGTGCGCGCCTTCGGGGATGACCGGGCCTTCCGGAACTGGGTGCCCCTGAGTTCGCCCGAGCCGGTGCCGGATTTCCGCCTCCAGGCCGGCGACCAACTGGTTTTCGCCTCCAAGAGCGGGAAGACCTTGGAACTTTGGACCTGGATTGCACGCCTTCGCGCCCAGGCGGGGTTCACGGAACTCGCCGAACCGATCCTCATCACTCAGGATGATGCCAATCCCCTTGCCACCTGGGGTCGGGCGAATGGCTGTAGCATCCTTCCAATTCCAGTGGAGGTGGGAGGCCGGTTCTCGGCCTTCACGCCCATTGGCACCCTCCCCCTGGCATGGATGGGCCGCGACCCCTCGGCCTTCCTCCGGGGTGGACGGGAAGTCGTCGCCCAGGTCGAGACCAGTCACGGACCCTGGCGCGACCGGATCGCCGCCACGGTGGAGATGCTGCTGGACGCACACCAGCGCGGCATCATCGAATGGGTCCTCATGCCCTATGCCATGCGCCTCGACAGCCTGTCCGCCTGGTGGGTCCAGCTCATCGCGGAGTCCCTGGGAAAGGTGGCGAAGGATGGCACCCGCAAGGGCTTCACGCCCATCCGTGCCGTGGGACCTATCGACCAGCACAGCCAGCTGCAGCGCTGGATGGCAGGCCCCCGGAATCTAGGTGTGATCGTGATGACCGTGGAAGGAGACCATGCTCCCGAGAAATTGTTCCCGCCTGAGGGATCTCCTTATCCAGGTCTTGTCTCGCTCCAAGGTGCCGACATCCTCCGCGCCCAGGCCGTGGGCTCGGCCGAGGCCCTCGAGGCGGCTGGCGTGCCCGTCCTGCGCTGGTCCATGCCCAGGCTGAACGAGCATGAACTGGGCGCCTTCATGATGGCCTGGCAGATCATCGTGGGACTCCTCGGCATGGCCATGGAGCTTGATCCCTTTGACCAGCCCGAAGTGGAAGACGGGAAGAAGCGCACCTTCAAGCGGCTGGGCCTAGCCTAAGTCCTTCAGAAATAGGTGGTGGGGGCTTTCCCCTTCGAGAGCCTCCAAGGCGATCGTCTGGTGCTCGGCCGCGCCCTTCTTTCAGGTCATGGCCAGTTCGAACAGATGCGCCGAGCAGGTGGCCAGGTTTTCCATCAGGTTGACGATTTCTGTCGTGAGTAGGCCGGGCCGGGGATCATTGCACTGGATCAGACCGTAGGTGAGGCCGTCCCGCCGGATGGGGAAGAGGCCGACGGTTTCATAGCCAGCAATATTGCACCGGTTGCGTGTGGGCCCCAGGCACTCGGGCTCT
>CAIXHJ010000216.1 GCA_903919165.1 uncultured Holophagaceae bacterium | reverse complement strand
GCCCGTTCCGGCGCGACTGGCCATCTCGAAGCTGCTGGACGTCAGGCCCGCGGCGCCCATGTCCTGGATGCCGACGACCCAGTCGGTCTGGAAGATCTCCAGGCAGGCTTCGAGCAGGAGTTTCTCCGTGAAGGGATCGCCCACCTGTACCGTAGGGCGCTTTTCCTCGCTGCCCTCGCCGAACTCAGCGGAGGCCATGCTGGCGCCGTGGATGCCGTCGCGCCCCGTCTTCGAGCCGATGTACATCATCTTGTTGCCCACGCCTGAGGCGAAGCCCTTGAAGATCTTGTCGCTGCGCAGCACACCCAGGGTGAAGGCATTCACCAGGATGTTGCCGTTGTAGCTGGCGTCGAAGCCGACATCGCCCCCCAGCATGGGGATGCCCATGCAGTTGCCGTAGCCCGCAATGCCCGCAGCCACGCCCTTCACCAGGCCCTTCATGCGCGGCGCGTCGAGCTCCCCGAAGCGCAGGCTGTTCAGGTTGGCCAGGGGCCGGGCGCCCATGGTGAACACGTCCCGCAGGATGCCGCCCACGCCCGTGGCGGCGCCCTGGTAGGGCTCGATGAAGCTCGGATGGTTGTGGCTCTCCATCTTGAAGGCCACGGCCCAGCCGTCGCCGATGTCCACCACGCCCGCATTTTCGCCGGGCCCCTGGATGACGCGGGGGCCCTCCGTGGGCAGGTTCTTGAGGTGGATCCGGCTGGACTTGTACGAACAGTGCTCGCTCCACATGGCGCTGAACACGCCCAGCTCCGGGTAAGTGGGCAGGCGGCCGTTGAGGAGGCGCAAGATGACCAGCCACTCGTCCTTCGACAGCCCCAGCTCCAGAGCCAGGGATTCGGTGACGGCCGGTTCGTGGACAGCGGACATGGAGGCTCCGGAAGCCCTGATTCTAGCGGTTTCCGGGGATCGGACGAGCTTTGACATCCCTCGGGGGGCTGGGGATTCCACGGGCGCCTCCGTGGGAGTGCCTGCCTCCATCAGGCAAGGGCACCGTAGACTGGGAAACTCTGGAATCCCGCCCCATGACCCCACCCCGGACCCTTCTCGCCTACAGCGCCCCCCGGAGCGGCTTCGGGGACGAGTGGATGACCTTCCTGCCCATCGGTCTTGGCTACCTGCAGGCCACGCTCAAATCCCGTGCCTTCCCCTGCCGCCTCGCGAACTTGAGCGGCAAGGGCCGGAAGGAGGTGCTGGCCTACTTCCGTTCCCAGAACCCAGCCGTAGTGGGCATCTCCATGTTCACCTTCAACCGGAGGCGCTCCTGTGAACTGCTGTCCTGGGCCAGAGAGGCTTGTCCATCTGCGATCCTCCTGGCTGGAGGCCCTCATCCCACCCATCTGGCCGAGGAGGTCTTCGAGGACTGCCCCGCCCTGGATGCCATCGTGCAAGGCGAAGGCGAGGCCACCCTCCTGGGCATCGTGGAACGCCTGGCAAGCGCCCCCGGTTCGGATCTGTGGAAACGGACGCCAGGGCTCATTCTCCGCGAGGGCCCTACCCTGCCCCAGCTTCCCCTGGAGGACCTGGACACCGTCGGCATCCCCGCCGAGCACCTTGAGGCCGATTTCCTGAACGATGTGGGCCAGCTGGCCTACCTGAGCACCAGCCGCGGCTGCCCGGCCACCTGCAACTTCTGCAACACGCCGGAATTCTGGGGCACGTCCATCCGCTTCCGCAGCGCCGGTTCGGTGCTCCGCGAGATGCAGCTGCTGCGTCAGAGACATGGCCTCACCTACTTCAGCTTCCGCGACGACACCTTCACCGCCAACCGGGGCCGGGTGCTGGAACTGATGGAAGGCATTCAGGACAGTGGCCTGCATCCCCTCTGGAACTGCCAGAGCCGGGTGAACCTGGTGGACGAGGATCGCCTGGTCGCCATGAAACGGGCCGGCTGCGAGTTCATGCAGTTCGGCGTCGAGCATGGCAGCGAGCGGGTCCTGGCCCTGCTGGACAAGGGCACGAACCTCCGGCACGCGCGCAAAGCCCTGGATCTGGTTCGCAGGGTGGGCATGAACCTCGGCATCTACCTGATCACTGGCATCCCCGGTGAGACCTGGGCCGAGGTGGAAGAGACCGCCACCCTCATCCGCGATACCCGGCCCAGCGACTGCCAGATCAGCCCCCTGGCCCTCTATCCGGGCACCCGGATGTTCGACCAGTACCGGGCTGAAGGTCGCATCCGGAAAGATTTCTACCGGGCCAGCGGGGATGCGGAGATCTTCGCGCGGGTGGATGCCCACACGGAAAAGGCCCTGCGGCACCTGGACCAGGCGGCCCAACGGGCCAAGGTTAAATCCCGCTTCTCGCCCGCCGAGTTCGCCGAGCAGAAACAATGGCTGGGCTTCTGCGCCGTGACCAACCTGCTCTGCGGCGAGACTGCCGAAGAAGAAAGCCGCTGGACGGAGGCTGAAACGGAATACGCCGAAATCATCGCCCGGGAGCCCACCAACCCCTGGGGGTTCATGAAACGATCCCTGCTGCAAGAGAAGCTCGGACAGGTCGACCGGGCCCGCGCCGATCTCGCCGAAGTGCTGGCCCTGGCCCCGGGCAATCCCGAGGCCATGGAACTCGCGGGTCTGTGGGGCCTCAAGCAAGGCACGGCTCGAGCGAAGAAGCCCGCCCACGGTCCCACTGCCGAGATGAAGGGCGCGGAGTCGTACCTCAGTCGGCCGAAGGTGTAGTGGGCATCAGTCTTCGGGTTTGAGGTTCGGACTGCGCTCGAAGATGGTCAGGATGAGGCGCTCCAGCTCATCGACCATCAGGATGCGGAGATTCGGATCCCGGGGCCCCGTATACCCCGGCTCCCCGCCCCCACGCAGCACGAAGAATGGGCCCGACCGTTCGAGGCGCGACACCCGCTTCCAGAGCAGCCGCCCCGCGCCGAGTTTGCGGGCCAGGGAGGTGGGGAGCGCATTGTGCTCCACGGACACGCCCAGCTCATCCACCAGCACCTGGGATCCCTCGACCATCAGCACGCCAAGCAGGGTTCCCAGCAGCAGCAGGCTGCCGGCCACCACGGCGCCGATGGCGGCCGTGACGGCGATCCAGAAGGACCAGGTGGGTTCCCCTGCGGACTCGGCCATTTTCATGGAGGCGCGCAGGACCGGCAGTCGCTCCATGATCTGGGCCAGGGCGCGCACGCCCACCAGCCAGGAGCCGGCGAAGAGCAGCATGGCCATGGCGCGCTGGGCGAAGGAGGGCCGGAAGACGAGGGGGGAACCGGCAGACATCAGGAGAGCATCTCCGCCACGATGGCCTCGGCCGCGGCCGCGGGGTCCGCGGCATGGGTGATGGGGCGCCCCACCACCAGCCAGGTCGAGCCCTGCTTCAGGGCCTGGGCGGGGGTCATGATCCGGGCCTGGTCCTGGGTGGCGGCGCCGGTGGGGCGGATGCCCGGGGTCAGGCGGTGGAACCCTTCGCCGCAAGCCTGCCGGATGGCCGAAGCCTCCCAGGCCGAGCAAACCACTCCATCACAGCCGGCTTGATGGGCGAGCTTCGCATAGGCCAGGACGAGGTCCTCCGGCTGTCCTGCATGGCCAAGCGCCGCCAGGGCCTCCCGGTCCAGACTCGTGAGCACGGTCACCGCCAGCAGCTCCGTCTGTCCCCCCGCCGCACGGTGGGCGTGAACGGCCTCCACCGCGGCTTCCAGCATGGCCGGTCCCCCCTGGGCATGGACATCGACGAGGCGCGGATCCAGCCTCAGCAAAGCATCCAGGGCCCGCCGCACCGTGGTGGGGATGTCGTGCAGTTTCAGATCCAGAAAGACCGGAACCCTCGCCTGCAGTTCCTTCACGAAGGACGGCCCCTCGGCGCAGAAGAGCTCCAGCCCCAACTTGAGCATCCCCACCCGGCCTGACAGGCGATCTGCCATGGCCAGGGCCTCCTTGGCCGTGGGGACATCCAGGGCCACCACCAGGCGCTCGCGGGCTGTGAGGGTCAAAGAGGATGCAGGCAAGGAGACTCCCGTATGATGCGGAGGACCATTCTGCCATCAAGGGACGTCCGATGCTCCTCCCAGCCATGCAATCCCCGCCCGCCATCGTCAGCCCCGCACCCACCGGCCAGGAGGCGGAAGGCGCTCTGCTGGAAGCCTACGACTGGGGGCGGACCCTCCCCCCGGCGCCGAAGCTGAAGGGGCTGGCGGCCCTGGAATACCAATGGCTGCGCACCGCCGCCACCTTCGATCCGGTCCAGGGCCTGCCGGCCAGTCCGTTCGTCACAGGCCGTGGACGGAGGGAAGCCGATGCTTTGCGGCACCTCTTGAAGGCGCCGAAGGATCAGATCGGCAGCGCGCTAAAGACCCTGCCCATCCACGAATCCGGCACCGCCCTGGCGCTGTGGCGCTGGGGACAGATCCAGGTGAGGCAGGGCCGCTTCGATGCGGCCCTGCGCCGGTCCTGGGAGGACCGTCTCCTCGGCGCGGGCCCGGCCCTGACCCGCGGATACGCCCTGCGCCATGCCCTCTGCTGGGCTCTGGGGGAACAAGACGAGGTCAGGTTCTCCGGCATCCGATCCGTCGCTGATTCCACCTCGGAGGATATTTTGAAGGGATTCCAGCGGCTCTTCGGGCTCCTGGGCGGTCCTTCGCCCGTCCTGCGGCTATGGGCCCTGCCTGAACTCGAGTACCACGATCTCCGGCTGGATCAATTGGGTGGCACCCGCACCTGGATCTGCCCCGTGGAAGACAACCCGCTCCCGGAGATCCCGACGGGTACGAGCTGGATCATCCCCAGTGCCTCGGGGCGCCTGGACGAGCGTGATGCCAGCCTTTCCGAACCCCTGCTGAACGAAGGGCGGGCGCTTGCGGACCGGCTCCGGCCGGCGGGGCGATCCGCCTTCTTCGCCCCCAGCCGGGCCGCCTTCGAAGACCTGGGGCTGATCTGGTTCCCCATCCTCATCGAACTGGATGGCAAGGGAAATATCAAGGCCCTCCGCATGGGGGACGCTGCACCGGAAAAGCCCTAGCCATTACCTGGGCAGACTCCTAGTGTGCTGGCCCTGAAATAGCGGGATCAACCTTGGGAAGGGCCAGCCCACTTCCCCCAGCCAACGCTTGCGTTGTCTGGGATCTATGGTCATCAGGGCAGGATCCCTCTGGCGATCCGGCACGCATGCGTGCCAGATCTGTCACCCCATTGGGGGCACTGCCCTCCAGGTATCGCACGCAGTGCGTGCTCCCGCTCGCGAGTGCTCGCGGACCTGGAGCCTCCCCCCAAACCCCCGCCACGTGTGGTGTCTC
>CAIXHJ010000215.1 GCA_903919165.1 uncultured Holophagaceae bacterium | reverse complement strand
GAGCAGGAGGCATGTGAGCCCCAGGAAAAGGGCTAAGCGCGGGGATCTTGGCATCAGCTTTGTCATGCTCTTCCAGCTTAGAGTGTGTTGGAGATCTGCATGTATCGCACTGGGAAGCCGTTCTGATCCCACGGCCCCATAATCTCTCCAGGAGCCTCCTCCATGATCCGCATTTCCTTGATCGCCCTGCTGGCCCTGTCCATGTTTGCCCAGAACGCACCCAAGCCGGCACTACCCACGGAGGACGCCACCATCGAGCGGTTCCGTGCCCATGCGAAACCCAGACAGGTGGCCCCGTCGGCGCCCATGGGCCTCGAAGAACAAAACACCATCCGCCGCTTCAAGGAGGCCAGGTCCAGCGTGGTATTCGTGTCGGCGATCCTGAAAAATCGGGATCCGAAGACCCAGGACATTACGAAAATTCCGACCGGGAGTGGCACGGGATTCGTGTGGGACGGATGGGGCCACATCGTGACCAACCACCACCTCATCAGTGTGGAGCAGGGGGGCAAGCTCTTCGGCGACGTGGAGGAGGTCGAAGTCACCGTCTCCAATGGAAACACTTACAAGGGGCGGGTGATTGGCGTCAGCTTTGCCTACGACATCGCCGTGATCCAGGCCTTCGCTCCTCCAGCGTCCATGCGTCCCATCCCCCTTGGGCGGAGTTCCCGCCTGCTGGTGGGACAGTCAGTCCTGGCCATCGGCAACCCCTACGGCCTGGACCATTCCCTGAGCACCGGGGTCATTTCCGCCCTGGGGCGTAAGATCGCGACGGGCTACAACACCTCGATCCTCAACTCCATCCAGACGGACGCCGCCATCAACCCCGGCAATTCAGGCGGCCCCCTCCTGGATAGCGGGGGACGCCTCATCGGCATGAACACCGCCATAGTCGCCAACAAGGGCGAAGGTTCCGTTGGCGTCGGGTTCGCGATGCCCGTGGATACGCTGAACCAGGTGGTGCCTAAGCTCATCGCCAAGGGGCAGCTCGAGCCGCCCCGCATGGGTTTCCAAGTCCTGAGCGCCTTTGACGCGCAACAGGTCGGAATCGCCCACGGGCTGGTGGTGTCAGAGGTGGAGGCCGATTCACCTGCCGGGCGGGCTGGCCTGAGGCCACTGACGCGGGACTTGTCCGGACGCATCATCCTGGGCGACATTCTGTTGGGCTACCAGGGCGAACCCCTCGAAAGCGCAGGTCAGTTCATGGCCATGCTGGAGTACCTGGCGGTGGTGGGGATGTCTCAGGATGAAGTCATCTTCGACGTCCTCCGAGAAGGCCAGATTATCAAGGTGGTCCTGAACCTGAAGAACGCGAAGATCTTGGATAAGAGCAGGCCCCCGGCTCCGACCCCCAGCATCTGATCACCGCTTCGCCGGCACCTGGATCAAGGGCGTGGCGCCGCCCATGGGCGTGATAATCAGGTTGCCCTTGGCGCCGATTTCCCGCAGGGCCTGGATGCGCTGGTACTCGATGATCTGGGGCGTCAGGCTCTGGCTCACAATCTGCTGGGCCTTCGCCTGACCCTCGGCTTCGATGCGTTTGCGCTCGGCCTCCTGCTTCTCCTTCTGAAGCACGAAAGCCATCTTCTGGGCATCCTGGTCCGCGCTGATCTTGTCGTTGATGGATTTCGTGATCTGGTCGGGCAGGATGACGTTGCGAAGCAACATCTGTTCCAGGGTGATGCCCCGCGACTCGAAAGCCGCCTTGAGTGCCTTGGTCACCTGGTCCACGAAAGACTGGCGTTTGGATGTGTACAGCTCGGTGGCGGAAAGGGCCGCGGCGGCATCGCGGAGGCTTGCTCGGATCTCGCTTCGCACAATCCGCTCCTCCACGTCCGGCCCGATGGTCCGGTAGATCTCTGGCAGGCGAGCCTGCTGCAGGGAGTAGAAAATGGTGGCGTCCAGCTTCACGGTGAGGCCATCGCTGCTGATGACGGAGATGGAATCGTCGCCCTTCTTCTGCCCCTCGTCGGTCATGTTCGACATGGTGTAGTTCCGGGTGCGCACCTCCATCTCCACGACCTGGGTAAAGGGATTGATGAAGTGGAGGCCCGAAGGTAGTGCCTCAGCATTCACCTTGCCGAACAGCACCTGGATGCCCGCCTGTCCAGGGGGCACTACCACGGCCATGGAGGCCAGGAAGACCACCGCGCCCAGCCCAAGACCTGCCCATTGAACAATGACTAGGCGGGCGGACAACGGGAACCCGACCTTGGTCTTCCATCGCCAGGCCAGAACACCGAGCGCGAGCAGCAGAACAGCGACAAGGACCACAGAACACCTCCAGGGGCGCGTTAGCTTAACAGGCCTTCATGACACGGCGCGTCTCGGGTCCCAAACCTGATCTCGAAGAATTGTTAGTATGCTTCCTCCATGAAGAGCCATCGGAAGGTCCTCACGCTCCATGTCCCCGGTCGCACGGGCTTCGTGAGCATCACGCAGGAGGTGGCCGCGGCTGTACGCGAGAGCGGCATCCAGGAGGGCCTCTGCTTGGTGAATTCCATGCACATCACCTCCAGTGTCTTTATCAACGATGAGGAACCAGGCCTGAAGCAGGACTACCTTCGCTGGCTAGAGAAGCTGGCACCCTTCAACGCGGGCTCCGACCCTGCCCATGGCGGTTACCTGCATAACCGTTCTGGAGAGGACAACGGCGATGCCCACCACAAACGCCAAATCATGGGCCGTGAGGTGATCGTCGCCATCACGGCCAGTCATCTGGACTTCGGGACTTGGGAGCAGATTTTTTATGGTGAGTTCGACGGCCGCCGGGACAAGCGTGTACTTAT
Source organism: uncultured Holophagaceae bacterium (assembly GCA_903919165.1). Lineage (GTDB taxonomy): Bacteria > Acidobacteriota > Holophagae > Holophagales > Holophagaceae > Geothrix. The sequence continues at coordinate 5,352 of CAIXHJ010000215.1, read as the reverse complement.
AAAGGTGATCGGGGAATAAAATGATCACGCGAGATCTGGCCTCCCTTCCCAAGCGCGATGTCTACCGCATCCTCTCCAGCCTGGTGATCCCACGGCCCATCGCATGGATCACGACCGTGGATGGTGCGGGGCGGATCAACCTGGCCCCCTTCAGCAGCTTCATGGGAATCTTCGGGCCACCCATGCTGGCGGTCACCTTGGGCCGACGCAGGGACGGCTCCCTCAAGGACACCCATCGCAACCTTAAGGAGCGTGGCGAGGCCGTGGTGCACATTGCGGACCTGCCGCTTCTGGAAGCTCTGCATGCCAGTGGCGCCGAGGTCGGACCCGAGATCAGCGAAGTGGAGCGGCTGAGCCTAGCCACGGAGGCTTCTCTTCGCGTGGCCCCGCCGCGCCTGAAGGATGCTCCGGTCGCCCTCGAGTGCCGCCTGAATCGCGAGTTGGAGCTGGGCCCCGTCAGCACCCTCGTCCTCCTGGATGTGCTGATGGCCCATGCCTCCGAGCGCATCTGGAGTGCCGCCGACGACAGTGCTGATGCCAGCCTCTGGACGCCGATTTCCCGGCTCGCATCCGTCGCCGGACCTAACTACGGTGCCCTGGGACAGACCTTCAGCCTGGGCGCCTCCGAGCTGCCCTGAGCAGTCCTCGACCCGCGCCACCAGGTTAGAATGGCCGGATATCCATCTCCCGAAGAAGGTCGCCCAGCAGGTATAGCGATCCTGTGACCAGTCGCGGGGCCTCCGACTGGGCCCGCAGATGGGCCGAGGCCTGCCGCAGGGTGAGCATGGGGGCCTCAAGATCCCAGGACTCCCACAGTGCCGGAGCCGTTGCGTAGCGGGGGGCATCCCCCTGCACGAAGGTCACTGAAAGTGGGCGCATCCGTTTCAATTCCCTGGCCACCCCCCGGAGGTCCTTGTCGCCCATGGAACCCACATAGAGGTGGGGCCGCACGCCACAGGCCAGGGCATGATCGGCCAGCACGCAGGCACCATCGGGATTGTGGGCGCCGTCCATCCAGACGCCCTCCAGTCCCGGCACCTGCCAAAGCCGGCCGGGCCACTGCATATCAGCCAGACTCGGCCAGAGGCACTCTTCTGGAATCGGGAATCCCTGCGCTCGCAACTGGCGCACAGCCTCGAAAGCCGTGGCCAGATTGTCCAGCTGGTGGAGACCCGCAAGACCCACCCGCTTCCCGTCCACCCGGGAGTGGTCCCATCGAAGATCCACGGGTCCGAGTCTGGGTGAGGGATGCAGCGTGGGTTGGCAGGACAGGAGAGGGCGGATCCAGGCGGGGTCGAGGGTCGGGCCGAGCACCAGGGGGCGTCCATCACGGGCGGTGCACAGTTTCTCCCGGGCAATGGCTTCCCGGGTGTCGCCCAGGTACTGCTGGTGATCCAGACCCACCGTCGTCAACACCGTGAGGATGGGATCCGTGGCATTGGTGGCATCCCAGCGTCCGCCCATGCCCACCTCCACGATGGCCACCTGCACGCCGGTCATGCGAAAGGCCGAAAGGGCAGCGGTGATCATCAATTCGAAGTAGGTGGCATGGAGACCAGCCTGGTCCTCGGCTTCGAAGACTTCACTCAACAGCAGGTCCAGAGCGCCTACCCCGATAGGTTCACCATCCACCCAAATGCGCTCAGTGAGGTCCGCCAGGTGGGGCGAGGTGGTCCAGCCCACGATGACGCCCGCGGCCTTGAGCATGTGGGCAAGGAAGGCGCCTGTACTGCCCTTGCCATTGGTCCCAGCGATGAGTACCACGGGGAAGCCCGTGTCCGGGCGGCCCAGCTCGATGAGCAGCGCCTGGATGTTCTCCAGTCCGCACTTGATGCCGAAATGACCTCGATCCCGAAGGCGAGCAATGAAGACGGGCTGGAGGTCGCCGTTCACTAGGGCGTTGGCATCATCCACGCCAGACAGGCGGTGATGAAGTCCTTGAGGTTGTCCCGGTTGACCACCTTGTCCACCATGCCGTGAGCCTGGAGGAACTCCGAGCGCTGGAAGCCCTCGGGAAGGCTCTGCTTGATGGTCTGCTCGATGACGCGGGGCCCGGCGAAACCGATGAGGGCCTTGGGCTCGGCAATGTTGAGATCGCCCAGCATGGCGTAGCTGGCACTGACGCCACCGGTGGTGGGATCAGTCAGGATGCTGAGGTAGGGCAGGCCCGCCTTGTCCAGTTTGGCGAGAGCCGCGCTCACTTTGGCCATCTGCATGAGAGACAGGGTGCCTTCCTGCATGCGGGCACCGCCGCTGCAGCTGACGATGATAAAGCCGCACCGCTTCTCCAGGGTCCGCTCGGCCCCCAGGCGCAACTTCTCGCCCACCACGCTGCCCATGCTGGCGGCGAGGAAATCGAAGTTCATGATGGCGGCCACGACGGGATACCCCGACAGGGTGCCTTCCACGACGACCACGCCGTCCTCGGTCTGCCCGGCCTGGTCCAGCTTCTTCAGCTGTTCCTTGTAGCTCTTCATGGCCACGAAACCCAGGGGATCTCCGCTGCGGAGATCCCCGAACAGGGTCGTCCAGCCACTGTCCATCAGGTTCTCGAGCCGCTCCTCCACCCCGATGCGGAAGTGATACCCGCATTTGGGACAGACGTTATGGGTGTTGACCAACTCCTTGCGGTAGATCAATTCCTTGCAGGCCTCGCACTTGATCCAGAGACCCTCGGGCACGCGGACGGTCTTTTCCTCGACGGCGATCTTTTGCTGACGCTTCTTGACGAACCAGGACGACACGGGGGCTCCTAGCGGCGCTTGGCCGGACCATGCTTGAGGGCCTCGAATAGGCGGTCCAGCTCGCCTTCGCTGCCGTAGTGCATCACAACCGTTCCCGTCTTGCCCTTGGCCTTGATTTCAACGCGAGTGCCCCAGGAATGGGTCAGTTCTTCAGAGGCAGCCTTGATGAAGAGGTCCTGGGGATGCTTCCTCTTCCGATGGACCCTGGTCTGTTTCTGAAGCTGATGGATCCGGGCCTCCAGGGCACGCACGCTGAGCTGTTGCGCAATCACCTCGTAGGCCAGTTGCTCCTGCAGACGGGAATCCGGAACGCCGAGAAGCACCTTGGCGTGGCCAGTGCTGAGGTGTCCATGAGCCACCTCAGTCTTCAGCTCGGCGGGAAGGCGAAGGAGGCGCAGGGTGTTGGCGACTTGGGGCCGCGACTTCCCCACGCGGTCGGCCACCTGTTCCTGGGTCAACCGCAGGTGCTCGCCCAGCTGCCAATAGGCTGTGGCCTCCTCGATGGGGTTCAGCTCCTGTCGTTGGATGTTCTCGACCAGGGCCATTTCAAGCAGGCGGTCATCGGGGACCTCCTTGATCACCACCGGGACCATGGCCAAGCCGGCCTTCCGGGCAGCCCGCCAGCGCCGTTCTCCGGCAATGATCTCGAATTGAGTGCCTACCTTGCGAACCACGATGGGCTGGACCATGCCGTGCTGCTTGAGGCTTTCAGCCAGCTCAGCCAGAGTTCCTTCATCGAAATGGGTTCGGGGCTGGGTGCGATTGGGCACCATGCTGCCCAGGGGTAATTCCCGTTGGTTGGCATCCTCTGGAGCCATCTGGCTCATCAGGGAGGTGAGTCCGCGGCCCAGGGCCGGACGCTTCAGCTGGGTCATCAGGCTTCCCTCCTCGCAAGGATCTCCAGCCCAAGCCACTCCTTTGCGAGGCTGAGGTAGGCTTGAGCGCCCTTGGAGCGAAGATCATAGAAGGCCACAGGTTTCCCGTGGCTGGGGGCCTCGGCCAGGCGGATGTTGCGAGGGATCATGGTCTTGAAGACCTTGCCGGGGAAGGCGTGGCGCACTTCGGCGGCTACGGCTGCACCGAGGTTGGTCCGCTCCTCTGCCATGGTGAGCAGGATCCCGCCGAGTTGGAGCCGCGGGTTCGGACCCAACTGGATGCGGCGAAGTGTTTCGGTAAGCTCTGCAAGGCCATCCAGGGCCAAAAACTCGCAGGGCATGGGGACGATGACCTCGTCCGCGGCGGAGAGTGCGTTCAAGGTGATCATGCCGAGGCTGGGCGGAGGATCGATGAGGATGTAGTCGAAGCGGTCGATGAGGGGTGCGAGCGCCAGCTTGAGCACCTGGAGCTGGGGCAATTCGAAGAGTTCGAACTCCAACTGCGCCAGATCTTTGCCGGCGGGTATCACCTGCATCATCGGTACCTCGGTGCTGAGCAGCAGGGACTCGGCCGGAGCGCCCTTCATCAGCGCGTAGGAACCCGCCCGGTGATCTGGCTTGGGGAAACCCAGACCCGTGGTGCTGTGACCTTGGGGGTCGAAGTCCACCAGGAGGACCATCTTCTCCATCATCGCGAGAGAGGCGGCGAGATTGATGGCGGTGGTTGTCTTGCCCACGCCGCCCTTCTGGTTCGCCAGTGCCACGACCCGGGCGCGCATCAATCGGCCCTCATCATCGCGCAGGCTCTGGTCAAACCACGCATCTCGATTTCCCCTTGGGTGTGGAACATGCCAGTCTAACAGGTTGGGTTCCACGACGAAGCGCTGATGAGGTCATCATCGCAACCCTTGAAAAATGAGGGGCCTGGAGACACGTTGCCGAGCCTGCTGACCGGTCCTGAAAGCCAGAGGTTTCGCCACCATCCATCCACCTCCAGATCAAGTGCCACGTTCACCATCTCGCCACCAGCCGTGTGAGGGCGCCAGGCACGAACTCCCTTGGTGCTGGCCAGTCACGCCGCCGCGACCGCACACCCGGTACCACAGCAGAGAGTCTCGCCCTCGACCCCTCGTTCCCATTAGCGGATCTTTGCTTCACCCGGCGCCACGATCTCGACCACATTCACGTTCGTAGCACCAGACATGGCTGCGTGATGACGCAACGGCGGTGGGGGGACCGGAAGATCCACCTCAGCTACCGATCGCATGCGAAGCACCAACTGAGGATTACCGATCCATCCGAAGCCTACAGGTACCTTCAACGGCATCGGTGTGGCAGGCAATCCGAAGCCCAGGCCCTCCGGCATTCGGATGCCGACACTGTCCTCGTCGCGGCTTAGAAGGACCCTCTCGCCACGAGAGAACACCTCCACCAGTGTCCCTTCTGGGGTACCCAGAATTGTTAGAGAAGTTATATTATCGTTGAAATTGATTGATTTAGATCATTGGAATCCCAGTGCTCGAGGGCCCAGGTCCCTGATTCCGCCCTTTGCATCAAAAAAAGGCCATCTAAACTGAAGCCCCGCTTCTTCGGACAAAGAATTTTTGCATAATCCCCGGCAAAACAACCCTTAGCCTCGTCGGCCCAGAGGTAGCCGAACCTATTTCCAGGGGCAGAGGCTAGATGGAACTCCAAGCTACCGTTCCCGGCCTCGGAAGGTATAAACGGTCTCG
>CAIXHJ010000214.1 GCA_903919165.1 uncultured Holophagaceae bacterium | reverse complement strand
CGTCCTTCCGTTTCGAAGTGGAAAGCAAGGTCCTGGTGCGTAGGAGCCAGGCGGACTCCGCTCCGGCGAACGGTCGCCCCGCCTTTCACCATGAGGACCTGATGACCCTCTTTGATGAGGGCGGGCAATTGAAGGCCCTCTATCTGGACAACGAAGGTCATGTCATTCGGTACCTTGTGGCCAGGGTGCCCGAGGGTGTCGCTTTCACCAGCGAGCCGGGACCAGGCCCACGCTTCCGCCTGACCTACCTGCGGAAGGCCGAGGCCATTCTCACCCTGCGCTTCGAGATCGCCCCGCCCGGTAACCCTGAAGCCTTCGCCACCTACCTCGAAGCGGTCACCCGCAGGATGAAGTGACCTCCCAAACCTTTTCCAGAACTTCGAAATGGCTCCCGGAACCCGGGGGCCACTTTGAAGCAGGGATGGAAACTAGGCTTTTCCGTGCGGCTTCTGCACCCAGAACCGCGCCGGGGCGTAGCAGATGCCCATGAGGACCAACTGGCTGGCGATGAAGGCGGTCAAGGCATAGAAGGCCTGGTCCATGAACCCGTAGGAGTGGAGTCCCACGCCGAGCATGTTCACGCCGAACCAGGAGCAGGCGGTGATGATGTTGCCGAAGATGGCCATCACCATGATGCCGCGCTCGCGCACGTAGCCGGCCATCCGGGCGTGGAGGATGATGGCATTCCAGAGCACGATCAGCAGGGCGCCGTTCTCCTTGGGATCCCAGCCCCAGAAGCGGCCCCAGGACTGGTCGGCCCAGATGCCGCCCAGAACCGTGCCGACGAAGCTGAAGAAGAGGGAGAAGCAGATGATGCCGTAGGCCATGTCCGCCAGGGCCTTGTCGGTTTCCGCATCGACCTTGGCGACGATGTGCTTACGCAGGGCATAGGCGATGGCGATGGCGCCCGCGAGGAAGGTGCCGGCGTAACCGATGGTGATGGTCACTACGTGGGTGGCCAGCCAGAAGTTGGAGTCGAGTACCGCGCGCATCATCTCCATGGTGTCGCCTTCGGTGCCCAGGTTCTGGGCCACGATCAGGGAGGCAAACCCCGCGGCCGCGGCCACGGCGGTGCCGAAGCCCTTTCGGTACATCCGCTCGACGATGAGGCCGAGGATCACGGCGCCCCAGCCCACGAACACGGCAGAAGAGTACAAGTTGGTGACCGGCGGACGGCCCTGCAGGATGATGCGGGCGGCCAGGCCCAGGGTGTGGACGATGGCGCCGGAGCAGAGCAGGGCATAGGCGGTGGGGCGCAGCAACTCCGGCTTATAGATCCAGGAGAAGCAAAGCACCAGGAAGGCCACGAAGTAGATGGACAGGCCCACGAAGAAGGGCTGGGCCCGGTTGAAGACGAGCTCGTTGGACGCCTTGGCGAGGGCGCCGGGCTTCAGCGTGGACACCGCGCCGTTCATCTCGGCCAAGGCTAGGTTGAAGCTGGCGGGATCATTGGCTACGTAGGTGGCGTTCAGCTTGGCCAGGGGCACCAGGCCGGGGTGCAGCGGGCTGCCGGTGTTCGCCGCGCTGAGGGCCTGCCCAACGCTCTGCCAGGCATCCGGGTTGCCGCCGGCCGGTGGCGGCAGCATGCGGAACTGGGCCAGCTGCGTGAGGTCCTGGTGGCGCAGGCTTGCATCCGGTGTGCCGAGGGACTGGATCTCCCAGCCCAGGCCCGGCGAGCCCGCGAGTTGCAAGGTGTTCCGCAGCTTGTAGTAGAGGTAGACCCGGTCGAACAGATTCACGATGGCGCTCTGGAACCGGGTACGTTTTTGGGCCGCGATGGGCTGGGCCGACGCGGCCTGTTTCTGGATCTCGTCAAGATGCGTGGAGAGATCGGCAAAGCTGAAGTAGTTACGGTTCTTCTTCTGCTGAGCGCCGATGAGGCTGATGACTTCAGGATCGTCGATGACGAAGATGGGCTGCTGATCTGCCACCTGGGGTCGGAACAGCACGTCGAGGATCCATTCGTCGGGACCGACGGTGCGGCCGTCATGGCGGAAGCCCTGGCGGCTGTGAATCACCAGCAGGGAGTTGCGGGCCAGGGAATCCAGCGGTTTGACGCGGCCGCCCTCCAGGATGGGCAGGTTGCCGAAGCCGCTGACATCGAAGCCGCGGACCTTGCCACTGGGCAGCGCGAAGACGAGGGCGATCAGCAGGGCCAGAATGGCGGCGCCCCAGGGGAGGTACTTCTGGACGAAGGTCATGGTCAGCCCTCCTTCTGTTCCTGGCGCCGCTTGAGCGAACGCCGGAGGACGATGGCAAAGTGCACGAGCAGGCCCAGGGAGACCAGCACGCAGGACACATACGGGAGCAACCAACCGGGATTTTCAACCACGGAAAGGACAGACAGGGTGTCGTTCTTGCCAAAGCTTGCTTGGTAGAAGGTCTTGCCCTCGTACCGCAGCGGCTGGTTCATGTAGATGAGCACTTCGCG
>CAIXHJ010000213.1 GCA_903919165.1 uncultured Holophagaceae bacterium | reverse complement strand
GGCCTGGTGGCCGCCGCCGCCGTGGCCGATCAGAAGCCGGAATGCCCATCCTCCGAGAAGGTGAAGAAGGGCGATGGGCCTGAAACACTAGTACTTGTGCGAACGCCCGACATCCTGGCGCGGCTTTCCGCCTCGCGGCGTTCCGACCAGTGGGTTCTCGGGTTCGCCGCCGAAAGCGAGAACCACCTGGAACATGCTCTGACCAAACTGAAGAACAAGGGGCTGGACGCTGTGCTGGTGAATGACGTTCAGGATGGCCGAGGCTTCGGAGCCCAGGCCAATACGCTCACGCCTGTCACCGCTCAGGGGTCCCACCCGCCCTTTGGGCCGTTGTCGAAGGATCAGCTGGCCCGGACTGTGGTGCAGTGGTGGGCGCAACAGCTGGAGGCTAGGCCCAACTTAGGGTGAGGATAGCCCCCACATCAGAGGGCCGGATCCATCCATGGGAGCACCTCACTGGGACGCCCGGCCACATTCCCCAGGCGCACCGCTACGACCACGATCCAGCCTTGTGAGCGCTGGAGAGTCCCCAGGTCCATGATGAAGGTCTTTCCCGGCCCAGGCAGGTCGGGACGCCGCCTTTCCAGCACCACTTCGCCGCGACTGAAGACTTCCTCTGGTGTGGGCTTGGTTATTCCCAGGGGCAGGTAGATGACCCGCACGATCTCGATTCCCACGAGGGAATTCCCCTTGGCGTCCGCCAAAGGCAGCACCATCCGTAGCTTCCGCAGACCATCGAGGCGAACATCCATGGCCTGGGCGGCTGCGCGAGGCCGAGGGACGGGGTCGCCCTTCCGCCCGCACTGGACGACCATCACACTGAGGGTGATCGCGAACAGCGGATTTGCTAGGCTGAAGGAACGCATCTCATCCATCATGCCCGAATCCGAGGTCCACCCATGCCCGTGACCAAGGTCCTGATTGCCAACAGAGGGGAAATTGCGATCCGCGTGATCCGCACCTGCCGCGAGATGGGCATCCCCACCGTGGCTGTGTACTCGGAAGCCGATCGTGGCGCGCTTCACGTGCGAATGGCCACCGAGGCCTACTGCATCGGCCCAGCCCCGGCGCGGGAGAGCTACCTGGTAGTCGAGAAGATCCTGGATGTCTGCAAGCGCAGCGGTGCCGATGCCGTGCATCCTGGCTACGGTTTTCTTTCCGAGAATGCCGAAGCGGCGCGTGCCTTCCAGGAGGCTGGCATCACGTTCATCGGACCCCGCCCCGAGTGCATCGTGAGCATGGGATCGAAAACCGCCGCACGCGAAGTGGCCATCGCGGCAGGCTGTCCCGTGGTGCCTGGCATCCAGGAGACCATGGCCGATGAGGAGTTGCTGGCGGCCTCCAAGAAGATCGGTTTCCCGGTGATGCTGAAGGCAGCCATGGGTGGTGGCGGCAAGGGCATGCGCCTTGTGCACCATCCTGATGAGTTCACCTCGTCCCTGGCTCGGGCCAGGGGCGAGGCGCTTTCATCGTTTGGCGACGACAGCGTGTACGTGGAGAAGGCCATCATCCAGCCCCGTCATATCGAGATCCAGGTTTTCTCCGACACGCATGGGAACCACGTCTACATGCATGAACGCGAATGCTCCATCCAGCGCCGCCACCAGAAGGTCATCGAGGAGGCCCCGAGTCCCCACGTGACGCCGGAAATGCGCAAGGCCATGGGCGAGGCGGCCCTCAAGGTCACCCGGGCCGTGAACTATGTGGGTGCCGGTACCATTGAATTCCTGGCGGATTCCGAGCGCAATTTCTACTTCCTGGAGATGAACACCCGCCTCCAGGTGGAGCATCCTGTCACCGAATGGATCACGGGTCTGGACCTCGTGAAGTGGCAGATCCTTGTCGCCCGGGGCGAAAAGCTGCCCATGACCCAGGAGGAGATTCCGCTCAATGGATGGGCCATTGAATGCCGCATTTATGCGGAGGACCCAGACAAGAACTTCATGCCGAGCCCCGGGAGGATCACCTTCCTGCGCACGCCCAGTGGGCGCAATGTGCGCGATGAAACCGGAGTCTACGAAGGGGCGGATGTTTCCATGTTCTATGACCCCATGATCAGCAAGCTGAGCACCTGGGGCTCCACCCGGATAAAGGCCATCGACCGCATGCGTGCGGCTCTGACCGAGTACCGCATCGGGGGCATCCGCCACAACCTCGCATTCCATGAGGCGCTCATGGAATACGGGCCCTTCCGCGAGGGAGCGCTGCACACGGGGATCCTCGATAAGCCCTTCTGGAAACGGAAGGGACAGGGCCCTGACCTGAAATTCGCCGTGGCAGCGGCCATGCTGCATGAACTCGAAACCGAACAGCGCAGAGCCACCCAGCCTGCGGCCAACGGTGACGGCAAGCCCGATGCATGGAAACAATGGGGCCGGTTCAACCGGTTGTAGCTGAGGAGAAATCCATTCATGAAACGCACACTCATCCTCGGCAAGGATCAGCAGGACGTGGAACTGTTCCACCAGGACGGTGTGACCACGCTGGTCTGGGAAGGGCAGAGCCACCCCATCGACATTCTTGAGCTGGAACCCGGTTGCTATTCCATCCTCATGGGTGGCCGCTCTGTAGAGGTCCGCCTGGACCAGGCGAAGTCCCCGGATCCGGAGGCACACGCCTACAGCGCCATGCTCTATGACGGCGCCTACGAATTCGCTCTCGTCGATCCCCGGCGTGCCCTCCTTTCCGGGGCCGGTGGAGCCGGAGGCGGCGGGGGTCTGCTCTCGTCACCTATGCCCGGGAAGATCGTGAAGCTGCTCGTTCAGGTCGGCGACCAGGTCCAGGAAGGTCAGACTCTCCTCGTCATGGAGGCGATGAAAATGCAGAACGAACTGAAGACCAGCACCACCGGAACCGTGAAGACAGTGCATGTCCAGGAGGGAGCCACGGTGGAGACGGGCGCGGCACTCATTACTGTGGTGGCACCCGAGGTCTGAATTAAACAAAGGCATTTCGAGTAACTGAAATAATCAAGCCCTGTTGCATGGATTCAGGAGTGATTGTAAGAAACTCTGAGTTTTCATCTGACGGATTTGGCTTGCAACGGATTTTCTTCCTGAGTTAGCGTGTGCCAGAGGTCGCACTTCATTGTTGGGGAATCATGAAGAGAACCCTGCAGATTCTGCTCGCAGGAACCGCCCTGACCCTTTCCGCCCAGCAGGGAACAGCTTGGGTTGCCGGCCACCTGGGCCAAACGATTTTCGAGAATAAAGCCAACCTCAAGGATGAAATGCATTATGGCTTAAGCGTGGGTCACTGGTACACCGGCCGCTGGGGACTCGATCTCCGGGTAATTCAGAGCGACCTCAAGCTGGACAAGAACCCACTGAATATCGCCAGGGGCAAGGAAACCCACCTTCTGGCTTCCGGGCTCTTCAATTTCCGCCCAGGCGCTGACAATTGGTACCCCTATCTGGCGGCCGGTCTCGGTGGCACCAATCTGGATTCTCCCTACTCCGGGAAGTCGAGCAGCGACACCCGGCTCAACTACCATGCTGGGCTCGGCATCATGGGGAAACCCGCGGAGAATTTCCTGCTGGACGTGAGCGCCAAGGCTGCACGCGTGGATCTCCCCGCGGCCCGCACTGAGTACCTGGCAACGCTCGGCCTGGGCTACACCTGGGGCGGCGCCAAGAAGGCTGCAACCGCTCCTGCGCCCGCACCGGCCCCCGCCGTTCCAGAGCCTGCGCCCGCTCCGGTGACCCCCCCACCGCCGCCTCCTCCTGCCCCCGAGTCGCCCAAGGAAGTGGCCGTGCCGGTTCCGCCGCCACCTCCCGCCAAGATTGTGCTGGATGAGGCCGTGCTGCACTTCGCCAACAACAAGGCGGACCTGGGTCCGGATGCCAAGGCCGCCATCCAGAAGGTGGCTGACGGGCTCAAGGCCTACCAGGGTGACTACTCCCTCGTGGTCAGCGGCCACACTTCATCCCTCGGCGGCAAGGCCCTGAACAAGACTCTGGCCAAGCTTCGGGCCGATGCCGTGGCCAACGTCCTGATCGATTCAGGCATCCCCGCCTCCAAGGTGACCACTGTGGGCGTGGGCCCCGATAGGCCCCTCGCTTCCAATGCCACCAAGGAAGGCCAGGCCAAGAACCGCCGTGTGGAGATCGACGTCAAAGTAAACGACGGCAAAACCGAGGTCCGCAAGAACGAGACCGGGACCGTGGAAGCCACCGTTCCGGCCCCCACGCCCAGGAAGCCTGCGAAGAATGCTGTAAAGTAGACGCACCATGACCGGCGGGGGCTATGGCCCCAGCCGCCTTTTAGGGAGGGACACCATGTCCATGAAAGACGAATTCAAGACTTTCATCATGAAGGGCAACGTCATTGACTTGGCCGTGGCCGTGGTCGTAGGCGGCGCCTTTGGCAAGATCATAGCTGCCTTCGTCGACGGCATCATCATGCCCCTTGTCACCTATGTGCTTCCCGCCAACATCAAGTGGGAAGAGTGGCTCCTCGGCAAATTCCGCATCGGCGCGGTGCTGGGCGCTACGGTGAATTTCCTGATCATCGCCCTGGTGATCTTCCTTGTGCTGGTCAAGTTCCTCGGCAAGTTCATCAAGAAGGAGGAGGCCCCGGCCGCCCCCGCCACCAAGGAATGCCCTGCCTGCCTGGAACAGGTGCCCCTCAAGGCCACCCGCTGCAAGCACTGCACGAGCCAACTCTGATCGTTTCCACCTGACGCAAAGGGCCTGGGCATCCGGGCCCTTTCGCTTGTGAAATCAAGGGTCCCCGTGGTGAACTGGAAGCTCAACCCCGGGGCGCTTGGGTGCGCCCCCCGACGCACGAGGGCGCCGATGAGCGAGCAGGCTCCGGTTAAGAAGTACACTGTCTTCCTTCCAAGGACTGACTTTCCAATGAAGGCGGACCTGCCGCAGCGCGAGCCGAAACGGCTGGAGCGCTGGAAGGCCGAAGGCCTCTACCACCGCATCGAGGCCAGGCGCAAGGCGGATAATGCCGCGGGAAAGGGCAGAGGCCGCGAAGTGCTGCATGATGGCCCGCCCTACGCCAACGGCGCCATACACATGGGCCACGCCCTCAACAAGATCCTCAAGGACGTGGTGGTGAAGTCGCGGTGGATGGAGGGCTACGAATCACCCTATGTGCCCGGATGGGACTGCCACGGTCTGCCCATCGAGCACGCCGTCGAAAAGGATCTCGGGCCCAAGCGCCGCGAGATGAGTCGTGCCGATTTCCTGCAGAAATGCCGCGCCTATGCTCAGAAGTGGATCGATACCCAACGGACAGCCTTCCAGCGCCTGGGTGTGCTGGGCGCATGGGAACGGCCCTATGTGACCATGGATCCCCTCTATGAAGCGGAGACCGTACGCCATCTCGCGAAGCTCTTCAAGAGCGGCAGCGTCACCCGCAAACTGAAGGTCGTCCATTGGAGCTATGGCGCCCGCACAGCCCTGGCCGAAGCCGAGGTCGAGTACGCCGACCGGACCAGCCCCGCCATCACCGTGGCCTTCCCCGTGGCGGATGCGGAGGCCCGGCGCCTGGATCTGCCCGCCCCTTTGTTCCTGCCCATCTGGACCACCACGCCCTGGACCCTGCCCAGCAACCTGGCCGTGGCCATGCACCCGGACTTCGAGTACGCCGTTGTCAGGGGTGGTACTGTCCATTACATCGTGGCCGTTCCGTTGCGGGATGATTTCGCGGAGAAGCTCGGCGTGGAACTGCACACCGTCGAGATTCGCAGAGGCAAGGAATTCCAGACCCTCGTCGCACGGCATCCCTGGATCGACCGCGAGAGTCCCGTGCTGCTGGCGGACTACATCACAGCGGATACGGGCACGGGCCTGGTGCATACCGCGCCCGATCACGGCGTGGACGACTTCAACCTGGCCCACCACCTGGGGCTGCTCCAGCTGGTGGGGCCCGATGGCAAGTTCCTGCCAGCGGTGAACGACCCCGAGCTGGAGGGGAAGAACGTCTTCGACTGCAATCCGCTGGTGGTGGAGAAGCTCCGGCGCATCGGCGCGCTGCTGCACGAGGAGTCCCTGACACACAGCTATCCCCACTGCTGGCGAACCAAGACGCCCATCCTCTTCCGCGCCACCGAGCAGTGGTTCATCACCATGGACTCGGAGCTGGTCGGGAAGGGCCGCAGCCTGCGCGAGGTCGGCATCGAAGGCGTCGAGCAGACCCAGTGGGTACCCACCCAGGGCCAGAACCGCATCCACGCCATGATCGCGGGTCGGCCCGACTGGTGCATCAGCCGCCAGCGCGCCTGGGGCACGCCCATCACCGTGCTGCGCTGCGAGGCCTGTGGCGAGCCCCTGGTGGCTGATTCCATCTTCGAAACCGCCGCGCTCGCCATCCAGAAGGGCGGTATCGAGGCCTGGGGGGAGCTGCCCGTAGAGAATCTGGTACCCGTAGGCGCCACCTGTCGTTGTGGCTCAAAAGCCTTCCTGAAGGAGACTGACATCCTCGACGTGTGGATCGATTCCGGCGTGAGTGCCTCGGTCGTATGCGAGTCGCACCCCGAATTGAAGCGCTCCGACTACGGGCAGTTCATCTATCTTGAGGGCTCGGATCAGCACCGGGGCTGGTTCCATAGCTCCCTGCTGTTTAACCTGGCCGCCACGGGCACCAAGCCCTACAAGCAGGTGGTCACCCACGGTTTCGTGCTGGACGGTAAGGGCCAGAAGATGTCCAAGAGCCTGGGCAATGTCATCACGCCCGAGGAGATCCTGAAGACGCTGGGCGCCGACATCCTGCGCTGGTGGGCCGCCAGTTGCGACTATAGC
>CAIXHJ010000212.1 GCA_903919165.1 uncultured Holophagaceae bacterium | reverse complement strand
CGCTGAACTCATCGCTGCGAGGAGGAAATCCGAATGCCTCGAGGCCGTCCATGGGGCCCGGAAGGCCCGGCGCCAGAGCCCGTGAACCTGGCCACGGCCCTGCTTCCCCTGCTCCCTGGGGGCAAGGGCGTCATCGCTTTCGTGGGTGCGGGAGGCAAGACCAGCGCCCTGTTTGGACTAGCCAGGGACATGGAGGGGCAAGGACTCCGGGTCCTGGTCACCGCCACGACCCATCTGATGGACCCGCGCTGGGAACCCTCCAGGCCCGCCTTCGACCTGGTCCTGCGGCCGGACCTGGAGTTCCCGTCAAAGCCCGCGACGCTCCCCGAGGCCCACCCAGGACTGACGGTGCTCCTCTCCCGACCGGCCGAACCGCCCGGCAAGCTCAAGGGCATCCACCCTGCCTGGATCCCGGCGCTGCGTGCGTCCTGGGATCTCATCCTGGTGGAAGCGGATGGCTCCAAGCGGCTGCCGGTCAAGGCCCCCGCCCCCCACGAACCGGTCATCCCCCCCGGCACCGACCTGGTGGTGGGCCTGGTGGGCCTGGACTGCCTGGAAAGGCCCATGGATGGCCAGACCGTGCACCGCCCGGACCACTTCAGCGCCATCACCGGCTGCGCCATCGGTGAACCCATCGCCTGGCAGCATCTGGCGGCCCTGGTCCGGCACCCCGAGGGCCTCTTCAAGCAGGCCGCGGGTGCCTGCGTCATCCTGTTCAACAAGGTGGACAAGGCCCTTTTCATTCCCTCCGAGGCCCAGCTCGAAACCCTGCCCGCGGACCGGGTTCTGCTGGGTTCATTGGAACCGACAGGACGGGCTATCGTCATCCATCCGGGAAGGCGCGTATGAGCATGGTCAGAGGCAGTCTGGTGGTGGTGCGGGGCGCAGGGGATCTGGCCACTGGCTGCATCATCCGCCTGGTGCGCGCCGGTTTCCGGGTGGTGGCGCTGGAGGTTTCGGCTCCGACCGCCATCCGCCGGACAGTCAGCCTGTCCGAGGCCATGTATGACGGCACGGCCTGTGTGGAGGGGGTTCAGGCTCAGCGTTGCGAGACGGTGCCCGAGCGATGGGCCAGCGGCGATCCCGTGCCGCTCCTGCTGGACCCGGAGTGCCACGTCCTCGAGCATCTGGCACCCGTGGCCCTGGTGGACGCCATCCTCGCCAAGCGCAACCTGGGCACCCGCCGGGGCATGGCCCCCGTGGTGGTGGCCCTGGGGCCGGGCTTCGCCGCTGGCAAGGATGCCGACGCGGTGGTCGAGACCAACCGCGGCCATGATCTGGGCCGGGTCATCCTCGCCGGCTGTGCCGAGGCCAATACCGGCGTGCCCGGCCTCATCGCGGGCCACGGCGGGGAGCGGGTGATCCATGCCCCATGCGCCGGGAGAGTGGAGCCTATCTGCGCCATCGGCGACAGGGTGAAAGCCGGGGATTTCGTCCTTTCCATCCAGGGTACGCAGGTGGCTTCGGCCATCGATGGCGTGGTGCGTGGCCTCATCCGGCCTGGCTTCGAAGCCAGGGCTGGGCTCAAGGTGGCCGACGTGGATCCCCGGGGCAAGCGGGAGCACTGCTTCACCGTATCCGACAAGGCCCGGGCCATCGCCGGAGGCGTATTGGAGGCCATCCTCATGCTGGGGGATGGAGCGGCCAGATGATCTACCTGGACAACGCCGCCACCAGCCATCCCAAGGCCCCCGGCGTGGCGGCCGCGGTGGCTCGCTGCATCGAGGAGGGTACTTGCAGCCCAGGCCGGGGCAGTCATCCACTGGCCCTGGCGGCCAGCAGGCTGCTGTTCGAAACCCGGGAAGCCTGTGCTGGCCTCCTGGAACTGCCGCGGGCGGAACGCCTGATCTTCACCCGGAACGCCACGGAGGCGCTGAACCTAGTGATCCAGGGCAGCGTGCCCGCCGGGGGCCTGGTGGCGCTCAGCTCCCTGGAGCACAACGCCGTCATGCGCCCCCTCAGGCAGCTGGAGGCCACCCGTGGCGTGCGCCTCCTGGTGGTCCCCTTCGACGGGTGCGGCCGCCCGGATCCCCAGTCCTTGCGGCTGGCCCTGGAGCAGCGCCCGGACCTTATGGTGCTGACGGCGGCCAGCAACGTCACCGGTGGCCTGACCCCGGTGGAAGAGGTGGCGGAACGCTGTGGCCGGAAGGGCATTCCCCTTTGCCTAGATGCCTGCCAGTCGGCCGGGCATCGCCCTCTTCCAGCCGGATGCCAGTATCTCTGCTTCTCCGGGCACAAGGGGCTGCTGGGCCCCACGGGCACGGGAGGGGTCTACCTGGCCGAAGGGGCCAGCCCCAGGCCGCTGATCCTGGGGGGAACGGGCAGCGCTTCGGACAGTGAATTCCAGCCGGACTTCCTGCCCGACCGCTACGAATCCGGAACCCCCAACCTGCCCGGTCTGGCGGGACTGTTGGCGGCCACCCGGTTCCTCTCCGCCACGGGAATCGAGACCATCCAGGCCCGGGAATCGACCCTTTGCGACGAACTGCTTCGCGGCCTCCTCCTGCTGCCGGGGGTCTCCTCCCAGGGTCCTGGTCCTGGCATGGAGCGGGTCCCCGCTGTCTCCATCACCATCGCGGACCGGGATCTGGGCGAGATCGCCCTGGCACTGGATCGCCGGGGCATCTGCACCCGGGTCGGCCTCCATTGCGCCCCGGCGGCCCACCAGAGCATCGGCACCTTCGATTCGGGGGGGACGCTCCGATTCTCGCCAGGATATTTCACCACACCCCCGGAGATCCGGAACACCCTGGAAGTCATGGAGGCGATCCTCTCGTGAAGCTCACGTCCTATACACGGTTCTCCGGCTGCGGCGCCAAGCTGGGGCCCGGTGTGTTGGACCAGGCCCTGTGCGGCCTGTCGCAGCCCGCCTACCCAGAACTCCTGGCCGACTTCCAGGGCAGCGAGGATGCGGGACTGTTCCGCCTCGGGCCTTACAGCGCCCTGGTGCAGACCGTGGATTTCTTCCCTCCGATCGTCGATGATCCCCACCTCTTCGGCCGCATCGCCGCGGCCAACGCCCTCTCGGATATCTACGCCATGGGCGCCCGGCCCATCACTGCCCTGGCCCTGGTGTGCCACCCCCTCAAGGCCCTGGGGCTCGAACCGCTCAAGGCCATGCTGGCGGGCGGCCTGGAGGCGCTCACCGAAGCCGGGTGCGCCCTCCTCGGCGGACACAGCATCGAGGATCCCGAACCCAAGCTGGGCTATGCCGTCACGGGGCTCGTGGATCCGGAGAAGGCCTGGCGGAACAACACGCTCCGGCCAGGCGGCAGGCTCATCCTCACCAAGCCCATCGGCACCGGCCTGGTGAACATGGCGCTCCGCGCCAAGTGTGCTTCTCCTGAGTCCCAGGGAGCGGCCGAGACCGCCATGGCGACCCTCAACAAGGCCGCCGCAGAGGTGCTGTCCCGATTCTCCGTCCAGGCCTGCACCGATGTGACAGGTTTCGGCCTGGCCGGCCATGCCGTCGAGATGGCCTGCGGAGCTGTCTGCGGCCTGGCCATCCGCATGGACCGGGTGCCGCTGTTGCCCGGCGTCGAGGAATACGCCGCCATGGGCCTGATCCCTGAGGGGACCTACCGGAACCGGGAGGGCCGCCTCCGGTTCCTGGCCGGCGACCTCTCTTCTCCGGCGCTGGATCTGCTCTTCGATCCCCAGACCTCCGGAGGCCTGCTGGCGGCGCTCCCTGAATCCGAGGCCGAACCGGCCGTGGCCGCGCTCCAGGAGGCGGGCGTCCAGGCCTGGATCATCGGTGAAACCGGCGGCGGGCCCGGGCAGGTCAGGATCCTGTAGCCATGCTGCTGCTCGCCACCTACGCCTCCAGCCATGAAGCCCTCAGAGCGGAGCAGATCCTAAAGGCCGCCGGTCTCCAGGTGGAGCTCATCCCCGTACCCCGCCAGGTCAAGAGCAGCTGCGGCTTCTGTCTCCTGGTAGACGTGCAGGACCATGGCCACCTCCTGCAGGAGAGTGGGGCCAAAGGACTTTGGCGGGTCAAGGAGCCGGAGCCCGGCCAGTACCGGAGGAACTATGAACCCCATCTGTAGAGTGCTGGATGCCCGTGGCCTCCCCTGCCCCCAGCCGTTGATCCTGGCCCGGAAGGCCCTGGCGGAGGGCGGATTCGACATGCTGGAGATCACCGTGGACGACCCGGCCTCCCGGGAGAACCTCCTGAAGTTCGCGGCCTATGCGAAGTGCCAGGTGGAAGAGGAGCGGGTGGAGGGTGCCCAGTGCCGCCTCCGCTTGACCCCCTCGGGGGCGTCCTCTCCGCAAGCAGGGGAGATCCCGACCTGCGCCTCGGCGCCGGAGGCAGGGCGGGCCGCGGTCGTATTGATCGCTGCCGATGGGATCGGCCAGGGTGACCTGGACCTGGCCCGCCTGCTCATGAGGGGATTCCTGTACACCCTTACGGAATCCGAACACCTACCGCGACGAGTCATCCTCATGAACAGCGGTGTGAGACTGGCAATAAAAGGATCCGGGTCCCTGGCCAACCTGAAGAAGCTGGAGGATCGCGGAGTGGAGATCCTCTCCTGCGGCACCTGCCTTGAATTCTACAAATTGACGGATACGCTGGCGGTGGGCGGCATCACGAACATGTACGAAATCGCCGGACACCTCCTGGAGGGGCCCACCGTCAGCATCGGATAGATCCAGGGCAATTGCTTCACGGCCTTTGCGAAAAATTGTGACCCAGGCCGGGAAAATTTTTATCTGTTCGGGCCTCCGCATTCCATACTTTCAATTACAGGCGGGTACTGGATTACCGCCCACTGCTGAGGTGCCGTATGGACCACAAGGTCGTGGGGAAAAGTGCACAGAGGCTCGATGCCGTCGCCAAGGTGACCGGCCGGGCCAAATACACCGACGATTTCTTCGAGCGGGGCATGCTGGTGGGGAAGGTGCTTCGCAGCCCCCACGCCCATGCCCTTGTCACGCGCATCGATGCCTCCAAGGCCAAGGCCCTGCCTGGGGTCGTGGCGGTCTTGACGCCCCAGGATCTGCCCCAGATCAAGTTCGCCACCGCCGGGCACCCCTGGTCCCTGGATCCGGGACACCGGGATGTGGAGGATCGGTTGATCCTCACGGACAAGGCCCGCTTCGTGGGTGACGCCATCGCGGCGGTGGTGGCCGAGGATCTGCTCACGGCGGACAAGGCCCTCCACCTCATCGAGGTGGAATACGAAGTGCTGCCCCACGTGCTCACGGCGGAAGACGCCATGAAGGAGGGCGCCCCGGTCCTCCACGAGAATCGGCCCGGCAACATCGTCAGCTCCTTCGGCGTCCAGTTCGGGGACGTCGAGGCGGAGTTCCAGGCGGCTGATCAGGTCTTCGAGGGGGACTACGAAACGAGCATCGTTCAGCACTGCCACATCGAATCCATGAGCGCCTTCGCCTTCGTGGATACCGACGGGCGCATCGTGGTGAACTCCTCCACCCAGATCCCCCACATCGTCCGGCGCATCGTGGCCCAGGCCCTGGGCCTGCCCTGGGGCCGGGTGAAGGTCATCAAGCCCTTCATCGGCGGTGGCTTCGGCAACAAGCAGGACGTCGTGGTGGAGCCTCTGACGGCCGCCATGAGCCTGGCTGCGGGAGGAAGGCCCGTGCGCTACTGCATGAACCGCGAAGAGGTCTTCATCGACACCCGCACCCGCCACGGCATGAAGCTCCACCTCAAGACTGCCGTCTCCAACGAGGGGGTCCTGAAGGGCATCCATGTCCAGGTGCTGAGCAACACCGGCGCCTATGCCTCCCACGGCCATTCCATCGCCATGTCGGCTGGCGGGAAATTCCGGCCGCTCTACGACTTCCGCGCCATCAAGTACGAGCCCAAGACCGTTTACACCAACCTCCCCGTGGCCGGGGCCATGCGGGGCTACGGCACACCCCAGATCTTCTTCGCCCTGGAAAGCCACCTGGACGACATCGCCCGCAAGCTGGAGATGGATCCCATCGAGTTGCGCCAGAAGAACCTCATCAAGGTGGGCCATATGGATCCGCTCACCAAGAACGTGGTGCGCTCCTTTGGCATCCCTGAGTGCATCGCCAAGGGGATGGAACTCATCCACTGGGACGAGAAGAAGAAGGCCCACCAGCAGCAGACCGGCCCCAGGCGCCGGGGCCTGGGCATGGCCTGTTTCGCCTACGCTTCCGGCACCCACCCTGTGGCCTTGGAGCTGGCAGGGGCCCGCATCGTCATGAACCAGGACGGCTCCGTCACCCTCCAGGTGGGGGCCACGGAGATCGGCCAGGGCAGCGACACCGTCTTCGCCCAGATCACCGCCGAGACCCTGGGAATCCCCGTGGACATGGTCCACGTGGTCACCACCCAGGACACGGACATCACGCCCTTCGACTCCGGCGCCTACGCGTCGAGGCAGACCTTCGTCACGGGCATCGCCGTGCGCAAGGCGGCCCTGGAGGTGCGGCAGAAGGCGCTGGAGGTGGCCACGCGCCGCACGGGTCTGCCCCCGGCGGAGATGGACATCCGGGACTGCATGATCGTGGAGGCGAGCCTGGGCCGGGCTGTGTGCTCCCTGGGGGACGTGGCCATGGATTCCTACTACGACCGGATCCTCGCCGCGCCCATCACCAGCGATACCTCCGCCAACGTGCGCATCAATGCCATGTCCTACGGCGTCACCTTCGTGGAGGTGGAAGTTGATATGGAGACCGGAAAAGTGGAGGTGACCGAACTCTGGAACGTCCACGATTCCGGGACGATCATCAACCCCAAGCTGGCCGAAGGCCAGGTGCACGGCGGCGTCAGCATGTCCCTGGGGGCGGCGCTCCTGGAGCAGATGCTCTTCGATCCCCACACGGGCAAGCCCCTCAACAACAATTTCCTCGACTACAAGCTGCCCACGATCCTGGACACCCCGAAGATCAATGCGGCCTTTGTCGAAACCTTCGACGCGGCAGGGACCTTCGGATCCAAGTCCCTGGGCGAATGCCCGACGATCTCGCCCGCCCCAGCGGTTCGCAACGCCGTTCTGGACGCCACGGGGGTGGCCTTCCACAAGATCCCCCTCTATCCGCAGGTGGTTTTCGAGAAGTTCCGCGAAGTGGGGCTGCTGGCGGAGAGGAGCGTGGAGCATGTTTGACATCTGCGAACTGCACGAACCGGAGACCCTCCAGGAAGCCAAGCGGATCTTCCATGACAACCCCGACCTGAAGGTCATCGCGGGCGGCACCGACGTGCTCATCCGCATGCAGCACGGGAGCCTGGCGGGAGCAGGGCTGCTCAGCCTGAGGAACATCCGGGAGCTGGAGGAGATCCGGATGCTGGGGGACGGCACCCTCTCCATCGGAGCCATGGCGTCCTTCACGAAGATCTTCCAGGACGACCTCGTGCAGAAGCACGTGCCGGTGCTGAGCGAGGCTGCGGTGTCCATGGGCGGACCCCAGGTGCGCAACGTCGCCACCATTGGGGGCAACCTCTGCAACGGAGCTGTTTCGGCGGACAGCGCCTCCACCCTCTTTGCCCTGGACGCCCTGCTGAAGCTGGAGAACCTGGAGGGCGAGCGCATCATCCCCATGGGCGACTTCTATGCAGGTCCCGGCAAGGTGAATCTCGGCCCCGGTGAGCTGCTGGTCTCCATCCTCATCCCCCGGGAGGGCTACGAGGGCATGGGCGGCCGGTACATCAAGTACGCCATGCGCAAGGCCATGGACATCGCCACCCTGGGCGTGGCGGTGGTGTGCA
Source organism: uncultured Holophagaceae bacterium (assembly GCA_903919165.1). Classification (GTDB taxonomy): domain Bacteria; phylum Acidobacteriota; class Holophagae; order Holophagales; family Holophagaceae; genus Geothrix. The sequence goes on along the minus strand of CAIXHJ010000212.1, from coordinate 2,863 downwards.
AGGTGCGGGACAACCGCTTCGCTGAACTGCGCATCGGACTGGGTGTGGCCGCGCCGGTGCCCATCCGCTGCTTTGAGGCCGAAGCCTACGCCAAGGGCAGGGAAATCACCCTGGAGTGCGTCCAGGAGATCGCGCGGCTGGCCGTGAAGCCGTCCAGGCCCCGCACGTCCTGGCGTGCCTCCAAGGACTACCGGGAACACCTCATCGAAGTGCTGGCCCAGCGCGCTGTGGCCGAGGCAGTGAAGAGAGCGGGAGGTTGCTGTGCTCACTAAGAATGCTGCCGGTGTGGCCGCCAGGAAAAGGCTCTCCATGACCGTGAATGGCCGGGCTGTGGAAATCGAGATCGATATCCGGGAGTCCCTTCTGGACGTGCTGCGGGATCGCCTGCAATTCACCGGCGTGAAGCAGGGCTGTTCAGTGGGCGAATGCGGGGCCTGCACTGTACTCCTCGACGGCACGCCCGTGAATTCCTGCATCTACCTGGCCGCCTGGGCCCACGGGAAGACCGTCACCACCATCGAAGGCATCGCCCAAGACGGCAAGCTCTCACCGGTGCAGGAAGCCTTCGTCGAGGAGGGGGCCATCCAGTGCGGCTTCTGCACTCCCGGCTTGGTGCTTTCCACCACCGCCATGGTGGAGAGCGGGCACACCTACACCCACGATGAAGTGCGGCGGGAGCTCTCCGGCCACCTCTGCCGGTGCACGGGCTACCAGAAAATCGTGGAGGCGGCGGAGCGGGCGCTGCGGGATGCCGAAAGCGCCGTGGACGAGAGCCCGGTCTGAGAAGCCAGACCCTTCCGGTCTAACCTACCCTGGATTGACGCTGCTGCGCGCCGTCAGGAGGGCTCGACGTCCCGGAGGAAGTCCCGGAAGCGCTCCATGGCCTCCATCATGCGGGGGAAGCCAGCGGTGGGTGCCACCAGAAGGATGGCGTGCTCGATCTCTTCCGAGGAGCAGCCCGCCTCCCGGGCTTTGTTCATATGGGTGAGTTGGGCTTTGGCCAGACCCCGGGTGGCTGACACGGCCACCTTGATGAGCCACCTGGTCTTCTCGTCCAGAGGGCCCCCCTGATCGTGGATGGCCTTTCCGAACTGGGAGTAGGCCTCGTAGATCTCCGGATGCTTCGCGATCAAGGCGTCCAGGTTCTCCCGGATCTTCATGGTTCCCTCCTGGGGGCAGGAAAATCTTGCTGAAAAAGTGTGCCTCGAATTGAATGGGTGAAATCCAGATTCACGGAATCAGGTCAACTCCTTCCACCGAGGAGAATCTCCTCTACCAAGTCTGCGGTTGTCTGACCAATTCTCTCCGGGGCGGGGGCAGGATGTTCTGGCACCAAGCCAATTGAATAGCAAAGGAAGCTGGACACCAGCTCAGGTTTCCAATCGCTCTCTGGCTTGAGAACCGCCAATGCACCGAGTTGCAGGAACGAAATGATCTGGACCCCATCGGCATTCTCCAACCAGCCACGGCGCCTCGACCCAACATTCATCAGAGCTGCAAACAGTTTTTCCGCATTGCCGGCAGGGGGGAGGAGCATTGGCTTGTCTTCTGGCCACACCTTGATAAAGGCTTCGATCGGCGTTGTCTTCGGATGCAGAGCCACACGAGGCCTCAGAACTTCCGCCAGTTTGCACATCCCAGCTTGCAGCTCTGGCCATGTGGCCGCCTGGCATCCGTACCACACGGGACGCTCTTCAAAGGAGCCCCCTGCTTCGCCATTCACTGTCCCGCTGGCAACCCATCCATCTGTAACGGACGTATAGCAGTCGAATTTAAATGCTGCCGCCATGTTGTTCCTCCTCGACCGGACTCCGGCCCCTTGCGCTGCGGAACCCCAGGATGGACCCGGGATTCCGGCCTGCCATTGGGACCCCGGAGGGCCCTCAGGATCGGGCCACTTCCTGATTGAAGGCCTCGATCAGCTTGTCGAAGTGGGCTGCTTCCTCGGTGAAGAGCTGGCGCCAGTATTCGGGATCCCACTGGGCGCAGATCTCCTCGTAGGTCTTCCCCTGCTGCTCCACCCAGGTGAAGTACTTCAGGTTGTGGATGGCCTTCTTTTCCGGGAAGGTCAGTTCCTTGAAGTGATCCACCTCCTGGCGCTCCAGGCTTCCGATGTGGGACTTGGCGGCATCCATGGTGGTGAAGGCGCCATGTTCGGTGGTCTGCTCCTCCAGGCGTGAACGGTACATCTCCACACTGTCCGTGAAGATGGTGAAGATCACGTCGTTCTCGTCCAGCTCCCAGTACTTGGCCGCCTTGATGGCCGCCAGCAGGTTGCAGACGCCGCTGATGCCCAGCAGGCCCAGCTGGCCGATGGTGGCTTGATCGACGCCCAGGGTGGCCAGGTAGGCCTGGCCCGTGGGCTCGTTGAAGAGCCGGAGGATGCGCATGCAGTCCTCGTCATCGATGGCGGCGATAGCGTCCGTGTCGCGGACGTTGTGGACCCAGGGCACGTGCTTGTCGCCGATGCCTTCGATGCGGTGGTCGCCGAACCCGTTCATGAGGAGGGTGGGGCACTGGATGGCCTCGGTGGCGATGGTCTTGGACCCGGGATGCAGGGTCTTGAGGTAGTCGCCGGCGGCGATGGTGCCGGCGCTGCCGGTGGCGCTTACATAGGCTGCCAGGCGGTTCTTGCCGGTCTTGATGCTGTTGAAGACGTCCTCGATGGCGGGGCCCGTGACGTTGTAGTGCCACACGGGGTTTCCGAACTCCTCGAACTGGTTGAAGATCAGGTGCTTGGGGTCATTCTTCAGCTCCCAGCACTTGTCGTAGATCTCTTTCACGTTGCTCTCGCAGCCGGGGGTCGCGATCACTTCGGAGCCGATCTCGGCCAGCCAGGTGAAGCGCTCCTGGCTCATGTTCT
>CAIXHJ010000211.1 GCA_903919165.1 uncultured Holophagaceae bacterium | reverse complement strand
TCCGTCCCGATCAGCAGGTACCCGATGATGGCGTTCTGCGCGTCCCGCAAGGCCGTGACCGAGACCACCGCTGGGAAGCGGCTGCCATCCTTGCGGATGTAGGTCAGCTCGTAGATGTCCTCGATGCCGCGCGAGGCCTTGAAGACCAGGGCCTCGAAGCCCGGCTTGATCGTGGTGTCCAGCTCCAGGCTCAAGGCCTTGGCACGGGCGATCACTTCCTCTGGGTCGGAGATGTCGGCCGGTGTGATCTTGTTCATTACGTCAATGGCCGAGTATCCCAGCATCCGTTCAGCGCCAACGTTGAAGATCTGGATGACACCCTTGGCATCTGTGGCGATGCTCGAGAAATTGGCGCTGTTGAAAATCGCATTCTGCAGGGCCCCTGCTTTGAGAAGCGCATCTTCAGCCTGCTTGCGGGCGCTAATGTCACGTAGGATGCCAGTGAAGTAGCGCTGGCCCCCCAGACTCATTTCACTGGTGGCGATCTCCAGTGGGAATCGCCGGCCATCCTTGCGCCGGCCCTCGACCTCACGACCGAGGCCGTTGGCCCGAGCCTTATCGTCCGCTCGGTAAGACTCGAGATAGCCATCGATCTGCTCCCGATCAAGCTCGGGTATCAGAACGCGGAAGGCTTTTCCGATGAGTTCCGTCGGGGCATAGCCAAACATCCGCTCGGCCGCTGGGTTGACGGTCTCGATGATGCCGCCCTGAGCTTGGATGGTGATGATGCCATCCACCACAGTGTTCAGGACCGTCTGGACCAGCGCGGAACTGTCGCGCAAAGCCTGTTGCGCCGCATACTCCCCGGTGACGTTCCGGAACACCAGAACGGCGCCGACGACTGCGCCGGCGCGGTCCCGGATCGGTGCGCAGCTGTCGGCGATGGCGCATTCCCTGCCATCCCGTGCGATCAATAAGGTGTGGTTGGCCAACCCCTGCACGGTGCCGTGCGCCAGGGTGGCCATGATGGGGGCGACGGCGGGGCGACGACTTTCCTGATTGATGATGTGGAACACTTCATCCACCAGGCGGCCTTCGGCTTGGGCTAGTGTCCAACCCGTGAGTTTCTCTGCGACGGGATTCAGGATCCTCACCCGTGCTTCGGCATCAGTGGCAATGACGGCGTCGCCAATGGAGTTGAGCGTGACCGACAGCTTTTCCTGGCTTTCCTCAAGGGTTGCGTTGACCTGCTGCAATTGCCGGTTCGTCTCTTCCTGAATCCCCAGCAAGTGCTGTGTTTCGAGATGGACCAGGTTCTTGATCCGCTGCTGGGTCTGCTTGTGGACCACGAAAACGAATGAAAGGGCCACCAGCAGCGTGAACAAGCTCACGACCACAATGACGGCAAACAAGCGACCCAGGCGTAACTGGAACGCGGCTTCATTCAGGGCCAGCCTGCTCTCCTCGATCTGGATGAAGGCTCTCATCTCGCCGCGGATGGCATCCATCAGCACCTTGCCCCTGCCACTTCCCACCACCGCCAATACAGCGGCCGTGTCATGGTTGCGGCGCAACCCGATGACAGACCACATCTCCGCCAGTTTGGCGTCGACCAGGGGAGCCATGGCGTCCAGGTGTTTCCGGGCCTCGGCCATTACAGTCTGTTGTCGCAAAGCTCCCAGTTGGGCCCGAAGACCATCATGCACGGCGAGATAGGGGGTGAGAAAGGCTTCGTCACCGGTCAACAGGAAGCCCCGCTGACTGGTTTCCGCATCACTCAACCCAGACAGCAGGGCGCCCGCCTGGATGATCACTTCAGAAGTATGCTGCCGGCCCCGGGCAGCTTCCTTCATTTGCGTGAACGCCCAGAACGACGGCACCACCAGCAACGCTGCCAGGAGGAGCGCTCCGGCAGAAGAGGCCAGGGTTCGATAGGAACCTCTCAGGGGCATGTCACCCTCCCCCTGGTAACCCAGGCCCCGGCATCGGATTCCCGAACTCCCGCCCGCCGTACTTGGAGAATCCCCAAGGTGCGTCTTCGGCCCATCTGGAGGTAGGCCCACCTACAGACGCCCTCGATCCGGCGTGAGGCCTCCAGGACCGATTCCCTGGAACCTGGCGC
>CAIXHJ010000210.1 GCA_903919165.1 uncultured Holophagaceae bacterium | reverse complement strand
GGCATCCAGGTTCATGGCCCAGTGCCCAGTCTGGTAACCCAGGAGATCGGTGGGATGATATAAGTCCGCCGACGAATTCGGTCCATATCCGGGGGCTGAGCTGTACCCATTGGTGACGTCATAGGCCATGCCGCTATGCCACTGACCCAGGAGGGAGACCATGGTCCCGAAGGAGAAGCGGTGGCTGTAGGAGAATGTGCCTTGAAGGGCAGAGGTACCGGCGGCACGACGGGTCGGATTGTCCTGCCAAGCGAAGCGGGCGCCCTCTCCGTATAGTCCCCCAGTATTGCCAGAGGCGTCGAAGGCTCCTGCGGCTCCACCTTCAGAGGCCTGCTGGTTCTTCCACACAAGGTTGAACATGAAGTTCGTGGCGGAGGTGTTATAGGTGTATTTCAGCTGCAGCTGAATGGACTTGGCAGACTGGCGGGAGTAGAACACCGGATCGGCCAACCCATTCCCAGAGGAGTCGTATTCCTCGACCTTGGGACCGCTTCCATCGAGATATACTTGGGCGGTCATGTGGGTGGTCTTGGAGTAGAGCAAGTTGGCTTCCATGGCCTGCTGGCTATCCAGGTGGTAGGCCACGCCGACGTTGAACGCGGTGGTCTGGGGGTACTCGAAATCACTGGCGATGAGCTGTTTGCCATCGGTATCCGCCGTGGCGGGGGTCAACCAACCCGCCACCGTATTCCGGAAATAATCCCGCAATCCGCCTAAATTGTTCGCGTAATTGTAGGGCGTCAGCGCATAGGGAAGCACCATGGCGTGGGTACCAATGTTGCCGACGGTGGTGCCCGCGTTGAAATTGGGTGCCACGAAGTAAGAAGATCCCGGGCTGTTGCCGTTGTAGGCGTAGGCCGCTGCGTTTCGGGCCCGATTGGGCATTCCGTTGATGGGGAGGGGAAGGCCGCGGGAGAAGCCCGTGACATTGTCGATCACCTGGGCCGTGAACATGCCAGCCCCGAACTTGAAGGCCAGGGAATCGTCGCCCCGGGGCTTGTAGACGGCCTGGAAACGGGGATTGACATAAGTCTTGGCGCGGGGAGCCTTGCCGGAATTCCAGTCAGGATCGGCCGTGGGACTCGCGGCAAGCGTATTCTGGCGGATCTGGGCATACATGGAATCGTAGCCCTTCAGGTAATCCAGCTGGGTGTCCTTGTCCGCCCGAACGCCGAAGTACAGAGCCAACTTCGGGTTCACGGTCCAGTCATCCTGAAGGTAGACGGCATACTGATTCCAGGTGGTGCCCGCTTCCCCCTGGGGTGCGATGAAACGAGCCTGCAGGACATTCTGATTCGGGTTGATGGTGCTGTTCCACCCATTCGCGTAGTTGATGCCAGCGCCCGCAACGGTCATGTAGTAGACACCCACTTCCGGGAAGAAGAGGACCGTCGGACGGTAGATGTTGCGGGTCAGGTCGATGCCGGCCCGGAAGGAATGGTCGCCTCGCGTGAGGCTGACGTCGTTCTTCCACTGGGTGCGCTCGATCCCCGTGCCCTGGTAGGCATTGGGATCCTGGCCGCCCCACCCGAGGTTGTTCGTGTCGGGACGGGGGAAATTACGCGTGCCTGCATCAAGTACCGCCAGGTCCGAACCGTTTCCAGGACCTGGGTCATGGGGCCGAATATTGTTGTTGTAGTTGAAGAAGTGCAGGTTGCTTTCCCAGACCGCGGCATCGAAGACCACCGTGGCCTTGAGGCCCGTGGCCCAGGTCTGGTTCTTTCCTGTGCCCAGGGTGGAGGTCAGGATGTTGCCGAGATACGCGTCGGTCCGCGGGAAGGTTTGATTGGCGGTCTGGTCCTGGTAATAGCCATAGGTCAAGGAGAGGCCGACCGAAGACGTGGGGTTCCAATCGAACTTGGAATAAACGTTCTTCTTGTAGTAGTCGTAGGCGATGCCTCCCAGGGCGGGGACCAGCGAGATCGCGTAGGGGCTGAAAGCATAGACGGGGGTCTGCTCACCAATGGTCCGCTCCACGCTGACCATGAAGAAGGCCTTGTCCTTCACGATGGGACCGGACACGGTGGCGGCGTAGACGCCGTTGCCATCGGTGCCCTTCGTGCCTTCGTCCGTCCTCCTGGCGCGCATGCTCTCGTTGGTGTACTGGGCGGTCAGTTCACCCTTGAAGTCGTTGGACCCGCTCTTGGTCAGGATGTTGAAGAAGCCATCGGTCGAGCGGCCGAACTCGGCCTTGAACTGATTGGTGACCACCTGGAGTTCCTGCACGGCGCCGATGGGCACCGGCAGGACGTAGCCGCCCACGTCGGTGGAGTTGTTGTCGGCGCCGTCCACGGCGTAGTTGGTGCCGCGGCCCATGCCCTCGCCGGTCATGATGTAAGTGCTGGATTTCTTGGTCGGGTCGACCTGGGAGCCCTGGACGATCATGACGCCGGGCGCCAGGACGGCGGCGGCGTTGATGTCGCGGCTGGTGATGGGCAGGTCGGAGAGGGACTGAACGTCGATGTTGGTTCCAATCTGCGCGGTGGCCGTATCCACGGTCTGCGCAGCGGCGGCGGCGGCGATCACCTCGACGGTGGCGCCCGCCACGGTGGGCCACTTGAACGAGGCGTCGATTTCCTGTCCCAGCAGGGCGTTTCGACTCGCCTTGTAGATCTGCCCCTGGAAGGAGTAGACGATGTCGTATCGGCCCACAGGCAGGAAGGCAAAGTTGAAGTATCCGTTCGCATCCGTCGTCAGGCTGCGTCTGGCGCCGGTGTCGGGACTGGCGATGGAGACCAGGACCCCGGCCTTGCCCGCGCCGGAGGGGTCACTGACCCGCCCGCGCAGCGTGCTGGAACTCTGCTGGGCCATCAGCCCCGTTCCAGCGGTTGCAACGATGGCCAAGGCCGTAAAGCCCAGCCGGTTGAAAATTCGACTCATATGGACTCCTTTGAAAGGGCAGCGGCGGGGGGGCCGCGGCGTGAGTGGCGAAATCTGGCCATTCCAGCAGGGATCGCCCTGGTTCCAGTTGCCAGGGCGGGTGTTGTGGGTGATGGCCAAAGATCTGGTGAAGTGTCGAAAGCATAGAACATGTTTCAGTCCTCAAGCAGATATTTTTCTGGATGTAGCATCGAATTTCATCAATAAGCGGTATTGATAGTTGAGATACGCAAGACCATGGCTGGTGTTTTCTGTCAGCGCCGGTGCGGAAAATTAGGTCTAACAGGGTTCTGGTCTTTCATTTGCACTGAATCCCGGAAGCCAAGGCCGGTCGAAACTGCAACCTGGGCCGGGCCGCCTGCGCCAAGGGGGTACAAGAAAAGAGGCCCTCGCGGGCCCCTTTTATTAACGAAGTGGAACCTTGCTCTAGAAGCGGACACCGGCAGACAATGAGAACTGACGCGGGGTGCCATAGTTGGTGGACGAAATCGAGCCGTAGGACGCAGCACGCACCCAGGGGGTCGCAAGTGGGGCTCCGGAGGCCAACGAGTTCGACGTGGTGTTGAAGCCGATGATCTGCTGGTGGTTGAGGAAG
>CAIXHJ010000209.1 GCA_903919165.1 uncultured Holophagaceae bacterium | reverse complement strand
TGGGTGGAGGATCACCACCGGGCTCGCCAACTCATGGAAGAGGTCTCGCGCATCTATTGGGATAAGGTGCGCAAACGGCAGGGATAGCCATTCTTCATCGGATCTTGGCGTATGCCCGGCAAGTGCTGCGGTGGGAAGACCGCCTCGACGCGGTGCACGACGCCCGCCGCCGCCCGCAGATTGCCACGCGGACGATCGTTCGCGCGGTGGTGGTCATGTTCTTGAGCCGGCGGGGCAGCCTGAATGCCTTGGAGCAGACCAAGCCGAGTTCGTTCTGGCGGGGGTGGCTCGGGCAGGCCATGCCGTCGGCCGACTCCATCGGGCGGATCTGTGGGTTGATGGACGTGGCGGACGTGCGGGCTTTATCTCACCAGGTCTATTCGCGATTGAAACGGATGAAGGCCCTGGAGCCACCGGGACACGGACTGATGGAGGCGGTGGTGGACGGCCATGAAACCACCGCCAGCCGCAGGCGTTGCTGTCCGGAGTGTTGCCAGCGGATACTCCACACCCAGGCGGGGGATGTGGTGGAGTACTACCACCGCTATGCGGTCCTGCGGCTGGTGGGTCAGGGACTCTCGTTGATGCTGGACGCGGAGCCCGTTCGTCCCGGCGAGGATGAACTCGCGGCGTCACGTCGGCTGGTGGAACGGGCTCTGGAGATGTACCCACGGGCCTTCGATGTCGTGGCTGGGGATGCACTCTATGCCAACACGGAGTGGTTCAAATTCATTATCGCGCAAGGCAAGCATGCCCTGGCGGTACTGAAGGACAATCGCCCGAATCTGGTCCAGGACGCCCGAATCCTGTTCGAGGTCCTGCCGGCCAGCATGGATGAGTCCATCGGTCATCTCCGACGCCGGTGTTGGGACTCTGATGGCTTTACCAGTTGGCCCGAGATGGCCACGCAGGTGCGGGTCGTCCGAAGTTTGGAAACCCGGACCGTTCGACGGCAGTTGGACAAACGAGAGGAGGAGCTGACTTCGGATTGGCTGTGGGTGACCACCCTGCCGAAACCTCGGGCTTCGACACAGGCCGTGGTGCACATGGGCCACGACCGCTGGACCATCGAGAACCAGGGGTTCAACGAACTGGTGAACCGCTGGCATGCGGATCATGTCTACAAGCATCAGCCCACGGCCCTGCTGGTCTTCTTCCTGTTTGCCCTGCTGTGCCTGAACGTGTTTATCGCCTTCTACTGCCGCAATCTCAAACCTGCGGTACGCCGGCTGGTCAGCATGCTACATATGGCCCAGTTGATCGCTGCTGAACTGTATACGGCCATCCGCGACGGGCCGAGCCGAGCGCCCACCTGACCCCCCAACGCCCTCGGCCCTCCCTCGCCGCCTTCCGGAGTAACCTCGCTGACCCCGAGCCCAACCCCTCCACGCCCGCCCAGCCCGAAAACCCCCTCGCGAATCTGCCTCCCGACGATCCGAACGCAAATCCTTGCCCCATCACGCTCGCTCGCGAGACCCGCGGAACCGCTGGGGTTTTGCAGCGATTTCGTAACTGACGTTTCCTCTGGGCTGTAAGTTCCTTTTTTCATCAGGCTTTGCGCTCTCGGCTCGCACGTCGAGCAGATTCGCATTCAAAAAAGACTTGACAAGCGGTCATTATGCTGACATAATATACTTATGTCAGTAGAGAAATCCTCGATTCCGCGGTCGCACATGACTCCCGAGGAGCGTAAGGCCCGCTCGCGGCTGGCCCAGTTAATCGGCGGGCACGGCCTGATGCGAGGCTGTCTGCTGGTTCGGCGTCGCAAGTGCGGCAAGCCCACGTGTCACTGTGCCCAAGGGGAGGGCCACGAGAGCCTTTACGTGGTGATCACGGAGCAGGGACGGACTCGACAGCTCTTCGTTCCCAAGGATTGGGAGCCACGGGTGCGCCAATGGGTGGAGGATCACCACCGGGCTCGCCAACTCATGGAAGAGGTCTCGCGCATCTATTGGGATAAGGTGCGCAAACGGCAGGGATAGCCATTCTTCATCGGATCTTGGCGTATGCCCGG
>CAIXHJ010000208.1 GCA_903919165.1 uncultured Holophagaceae bacterium | reverse complement strand
GCAATTTCTGGGTGCGTTCATTCATGGAAGGCCTCCTACGGTCGTATTCAGGCCCTTGACGCGAAATACTGACACCAGGGCCTCCAGATCCTCGATGGTCGGGGTCTGGGTATCGTGCAACCTATAGGTTAGTCCCACCCGGGTGGATTTCGACTCTCCCAGCGGGTGGTACGGAAGCAGGTCCACCTGCTGGATGCCAGAAAGGGGCTTCAGGAATTCCGCCGTGGCCTCCAGATTGGCCAGATCGTTGTTGATGCCAGGAATGATGGGTATGCGGATCCAGATGCTGGGATGGATTTCGGATAGAGCTTTGAGGTTCTCCAGAATGGTGGCGTTGGAAACCCCGGTGGCGGCCTTGTGGCGCGTTTCGTCCATCAGCTTCAGGTCGTATAGTACCAGGCACGCGTGGGTGGCGGCTTCAGTCAGATCCTGCCAGCCCACATAACCGCAGGTATCCAGGGCTGTATGCACGCCCTCGGCGCGGAGTAGCCGCATGGCCTCGATGACGAATGGGGCCTGCATGAGTGGTTCTCCACCGGAAAATGTCACTCCCCCGCCAGATTCATCAAAGAAGATGCGGTCCCGGAGGAGGGTCTTCACCAGCAGGGAAGAGCGCATTTCTTGCCCGACGGTCTGAAGCGCCCCCGTGGGGCAGGCCTCCACGTCCTCCTCATCCCGGTTTTGTACGAGGGGTTCCGAGAGCTCTTCGTCGCTGCAGATCCCACAGGCCATGCAGCGGTGCCGCAGCCGGATGAACTCAGTCTGCGGAGCCCGGCTCTCGGGGTTGTGGCACCAGGCGCAGGCCAGGGGACACCCCTTCATGAAAACCGTGCTTCTCAGGCCCGGACCATCCTGGAGAGAGAAGCGCTGGACGTTGAAGACCAGTCCGCTTTGCATCCATTTCTCCAAGGATTAGCGTATCCAACCTCCTCATTTTGACCAGGACCGCACACAGAGGGCCAGCGAAAAGGGGGAGGATCCTCCTGGACGTGCTAGCTCGGCTGAGGCAGCCTCCGGACTCTGGTCTGCGTTAAGGTAGTTCCATGCGCCACACGCTCTCCCGCAAGCGCGGCTTCACGCTCATCGAACTGGTCGTGGTCATGACCATCCTGGCCCTGCTTGCGACAGTGGGATTGGCGGGGTACCGGCACAAGACCAAGGTGGCCCGGGAAGCCGTGCTCAAAGAGAACCTGTTCCAGATCAACCATTCTCTGGAACAGTACCGTGCCGACCGGGGCAAGTACCCCTCCAGCCTCGGCCCCCTTCGGGAACTGGGCTACCTGCGGGACATCCCCTGGGATCCCATGACCCAGTCCCGCGATACCTGGCAGACTGAGCTGGAACCGCCGGACCCGGACAACCCCGATGCTGAATTGGGAGTCTTCAAGGTACGTAGCGGATCCACGGAAAAGGGAGAGAACGGCATACCGTACAACGAATGGTAGGGACAGTCTTCAGTCTTCAGTCTTCAGTCTTCAGTCTTCAGTCTTCAGTCTTCAGTCTTCGGTCTTCGGTCTTCTAGTCTTCAGTCCTCAGTCCACAGTCTATAGCCCACATGAGCCCCATCACCCTTCGCCGTCTCGATCAACTCAGCCAGGCCCTTCTGCTCCTCTGGGCCGGGGCTGCGCTCGGCTTCGGCCTTTTCATGGCCCCTGTCTTCTTCAGGGAACTGCCCAGCCGGGATGTGACCGGGCGCATTGCTGGGTTGATCATCGAGCGGCTGGATTGGGCGGCCTGGTTCGCTTTCGGCATCGCCGGACTCAGCTGGGGCGGACGCTGGGTCGCCGAGGTGGAGGAAGACCTCATCGGCCCCATCCGCCTCTGGAGCGCGGGCCTGCTGGTGGCCCTGCTCATGTGCCTGGCCAGTTCCTTCATTGTCACGCCCAAGGTCCATGAGATCCGGGCGCGCATCAATGCCCCCATTGAATCTCTGGCCCCGGACCATGCGAACCGGGTGGCCTACAACAAGGCCCATGGCCTGAGCCGGAACTTCTTCTTCCTGCGCATCCTGCTGGCGGTGGGTCTGGCGGCAACGGTCGGACTTCTGCCCCGCGGAGGGAAAGTACCTGACCAGGTCTGAATCCAGTCTTCATCCTTCTGGCCTAGGGGCGGGTTGAGCACGACAATATCGCTGGGTGCAGGCCGCCCAGCACGAGGATGCCTGTTCCTCCTCGACAAGCTGAAGGCTCCGGAAGCGAACCTGGCCATCGGCCTGTACCTCACCTCCCTTTGTGCTCAGAACCTCCGCGACATTCTTGTTCTCATCAACTTCTTCAGAAAGATGTGTTGAATTGGGTGATGGGGTTGCTTGGAAGGGTCGCTTACTATGGGGAACTGTCTCCGTCCTCCCATCATTGAAGGTTCCATGTTGTCGAAGCGCATCCCGGTCTTAATCGTCATGACAACCCTTTTTGCATCCTGCGGGAGGAATGGGCGTCCGCCCGCGCCGCCCCTCCAGGTAGGAATTCTTCCGGCTGTGCAGATGGACGTGCCCCTCTCGCATGAGTGGGTGGGAACCCTGGACGGCTACGTCAACGCAGAAATCCGCCCCCAGGTGGAGGGCTACCTCCTGCGCCAGGTCTACAAGGAGGGCTCCAGTCTTCGTCAGGGAGATCTCCTGTTCGAGATCGACCCCCGACAATTCAAGGCCGTTGCTGATCAGGCCAGGGCCACCCTGGCCCGCGACCAGGCAGCCCTGGACAAGGCCAGGCTTGATGTGGAGCGTTACATGCCTCTCGTGGCGGAGAAGGCTATCTCGCAACAGGAGTTGGACAACGCCCAGGCCTCGCTCAGGCAGGCCCAGGCCAACGTAGACGCCTCCAAGGCCGCCTACGACAAGGCCCTGCTCAACCTGCAGTGGACGCGGATCGTCTCACCCATCGACGGCATCGCCGGCATTGCCAAAGTGCAGGTGGGGGACCTGGTGAATGGCCAAAGGGTCATGACCACAGTCTCCACCGTGGATCCCATCAAGGTCTTCTTCAGCGCCAACGAGCAGGAGTACATGGGTTGGGCCCGGAACTGGGCCGCCAAGGGAGGCGACAAGGGGTCGCTGACGCTCGTGCTTTCCAACGGCTCCACCTACCCCCTGAAGGGCGACACCTTCCTCGCGGACCGCAATATGGATGTGAAGACCGGCACGATCATGCTGGCTGGGCTCTTCTCCAATCCCCAGCACCTGCTCAGGCCTGGCCAGTTCGCCAAAGTGATGGCCGACATCGGACTGCAGAAAGGGGCCATTGTGGTCCCCCAGCGGGCTGTCTGGGAAGTCCAGGGAAACCCCCAGGTCGCCGTGGTGGGGCCTGACAACAAAGTGGACATCCGCCCTGTCACGGTGGGGTCGCGGATGGGCTCCCTCCAGGTGATCGAGAAGGGCCTCAAGGCGGGAGACCGGGTCGTGGTCGAAGGAACCCAGAAAGTCAGCGCCGGCCTCCTGGTGAACGCCACCCCTGCCTCCTCAACGCCCAGCCCCCAGCCTGTTGGCAGCAAGTAGCCCGTGACCAAATTCTTCATCAACCGCCCCATCGTGGCCATGGTCATCGCGATCATCACGCTGATCGCGGGCCTGGTGTGCATGCGCGGCCTGCCGGTGGCCCAGTTCCCGGAGATCGTCCCGCCGCAGATCCAGATCTCCACCAGCTACACCGGCGCCGACGCCGTGACCATCGAACAGGCCGTGGCCGCCCCGCTGGAGCAGCAACTCAACGGCGTGGACAACATGCTGTACATGCAGTCCACCAACGCCAACGACGGCACCATGAGCGAGACGGTCACCTTCGACGTCCAGACCGACGTGAGCCTCGACCAGGTCAACGCCCAGAATCGCGCCGCCCAGGCCCAGCCCTTCCTGCCACCGGAAGTGAACCAGAACGGCATGGTCATCCGGAAATCCACCGGGACCGCCCTTCTCCTCATTGCCCTGTACTCTCCCAAGAACTCTTACAACTCCCTGTTCCTGGCCAACTACGCCACCATCAACCTCGTCGACCCCCTCTACCGGGTTCCCGGCGTCGGTCAGGTCATCATCTTCGGTGCCGGCGACTATGCCATGCGGATCTGGGTGAAACCCGATCTGATGGCCAAGCTGGGCATCACTGTGCCGGACATCAACCGGGCCGTCCAGCAGCAGAACACCGTGAACCCCTCTGGCCAGATCGGGGCGGAGCCCTCTCCCAAGGGCCAGGAGATGACCTACACCGTCCGCTCCCAGGGTCGGCTGGTGACCCCGGAGGATTTCTCCCGGATCGTAGTCCGCGCCAACCCCGATGGATCGGTCGTCCGCCTCGGCGACGTGGCCCGGGTGGAACTGGGCGCCCTGGCCTACAAGCAGATCAGCCGCTTCAACCGCCAGCCCTCCTGCATGCTCGCCATCTTCCAGACTCCGGGATCCAACTCCCTGGCGGTGGGAGATGCGGTCAAGAAGGAGATGGATCATCTCAAGCTGCGCTTCCCAGCCGACCTCCAGCACACGGTCGCGGTGGACACCACCCTCCCGGTCACCGAGGGAATCAAGGAGATCATCTGGACCTTGTCCGAAGCCATGCTCCTGGTGATCTTCGTGGTCTACGTCTTCCTCCAGAACTGGCGGGCCACGCTCATCCCCATGATCGCGGTGCCGGTCTCCCTGATCGGGACCTTTGCCGTATTCCCCATGCTGGGCTTCTCCATCAACACCTTGTCCCTGTTCGGGCTGGTGCTGGCCATCGGCCTCGTGGTGGACGACGCCATCGTGGTCGTGGAGGCGGTGGAGCACCACATCGAGCAAGGCATGACGCCCCGGGATGCCACGTTCCAGGCGATGAAGGAGGTCTCGGGCCCCGTGGTAGGCATCGCCCTGGTCCTCTCCTCGGTGTTCCTGCCGGTGGCCTTCCTGGGAGGCATCCAGGGTCGCCTCAACAAGCAGTTCGCCCTCACCATCGCCATCTCAGTGCTCATCTCCGCCTTCAACGCCCTGACCCTCTCTCCGGCCCTGTCGGCGCTCATCCTCAGACCCAGGGAGCAGATGTATGGCCGCATGCATCAGTTCTTCAAGCTCTTCAACGTCTACCTCCACAAGACGACTCACGGGTACGTCCATTTTTCCAGCCGCCTCATCCGCAAGGCCGCCATCCCCCTGGTGATCCTGGCGGTCTTCGCACTTCTGGACGGCGTGCTCGGCAAGCAGCTGCCCAGCAGCTTCGTGCCCACGGAAGACTACGGCTACTTCTTCCTCAACTTGCAGCTCCCCTCCGCTGCCAGCCTTCAGCGCACAGATGAAGTGGGCAAGAAAGTCGAGGCGATCCTCACGGAGACCGAGGGCGTCCGCTATGTCGTCAATGTCGAGGGCTTCAGCCTGCTCAACCGGGTCTCCGCGCCCTACTTTGGTTTCCAATATGTGACCCTCACGCCCTGGGACGATCGGAAGGATCCGCGCCTGGAGGCTGGCGAGATCCTCAAGCGGCTCAATGCCCGCTTCGCCCGAGAGATCCCGGAGGCCAATGTCTTCGGGTTCCTCCCCAGCGCCATCCCGGGTCTCGGCATCTCCAGCGGTTTCTCCCTGTGGCTACAGGACCGCAGCGGCGGCGATCCGGAGTATCTGGACAGGAACCTGAAGACCTTCCTCGCCGCCGCCCGCAAGCGTCCGGAATTGACCGGCGTCACGTCCCTCTTCAACACCGGCACGCCCCAGATCCTGGCGGACGTGGACCGGGACAAGGCCCTGAAGCAGGGCGTGGCCGTGGGCGACGTCTACCAGACCCTCCAGGCCTACCTGGGGGGCCTGTACCTGAACCAGTTCAACCGCTTCGGCCGTCAGTGGCGGGTCTATCTCCAGGCAGAAGGGGACGAGCGCACGAGCGTGGACGACATCGGCCGCTTCCACGTGCGCAATGCCGAAGGCACCATGCTGCCCCTCTCCGCCCTGGTCACGCCCCGCCGCCTCACCGGCCCCGAGTACACCAACCGCTTCAACCTCATGCGTGCCGCCCAGGTGCTGGGTTCCGCCGCGCCAGGCTACAGCTCCGGCCAGGCCATGACCGCCCTGGAGCAGGTGGCGAAGGAGGTGCTGCCCCAGGACATGAGCTACGACTGGGCCGACCTCAGCTACCAGGAGAAGAAGGCGGAAGGCACCACCGGCCTGCTGTTCGCCCTCTCCATCGTGTTCGTCTTCCTGATCCTCGCGGCACTGTACGAAAGCTGGTCCCTGCCCTTCTCCGTGCTCCTGTCCGTGCCCATCGCCATCTTCGGGGCATTCCTGGGACTCTGGCTACGGAAATTCGACTTCGGCGTCTTCGCCCAGATCGGCCTGGTCATGCTTGTGGGCCTCTCCGCGAAGAATGCCATCCTCATCGTGGAGTTCGCCAAGGACGAGTTGGAGAAGGGACGGGGCTTGGTTGAGGCGGCCCTGGAGGGGGCCAAGCTGCGCCTGCGGCCCATCCTCATGACCAGCTTCGCCTTCATTCTGGGCTGCGTGCCCTTGTGGACCGCCTCGGGCTCAGGCGCCGTGGCCCGCCGGATCCTCGGAACGGTGGTCATCGTGGGGATGCTGGCGGCCACCCTCCTTGCCATCTTCGTCATTCCCGTGCTGTTCGTGGTGGTGGAGCGGCTCGCCGGTACCCCTGAAGGGTCTCTGACCGAAGCAGACATCGACCGCGTGGCGGATGAGCCCTGAGATGCGGAGACCGATCCTTCCCCTCCTCGTCCTGCTGTTGGCCTCAGGCTGCGCCCTGGGGCCCAACTACAAGCGGCCTTCCGTATCCGTCATGGACGGGTTCCGCGGACAGTCCCAGGCCGAGGTCGCCTCCTTCGCAGACCAACCCTGGTGGGAGGTGTTTGGCGACGAAGCCCTGAAATCCCTCGTCACCCAGGGCCTGGAACACAACTACGACGTGCGCACCGCCGTGTGGCGCGTGGAGGAGTATCGCGCCCGGGCGGGAATCGAGCGTTCCGACTGGCTTCCCCAGATCACCCCCTCGGCTATGTGGGAGCGGGGCCGTCAATCCTCCTACACCACTGGCGGCGGAATCACCGGCGCCTACTACGATGCTCACGCTGCTCTTTCCTGGGAGTTGGACCTGTGGGGCCGGATCCGGCGGATGAACGAGGCCGCCCGCGCCCAATACCTGGCTGCCCAGGAGCAGCGCCGGGGGATCTATCTGTCCACGGTGGCTCAGGTGGCCCAGGCCTATTTCGAGCTGCGGGAACTGGACTCCCGGCTCGAGATCACCAAGTCTACGGTGGCTGCCTTCCAGGAGACCTACGACCTCTTCAATCGGCGTCTGGCGGGAGGCACGGCCTCCGCGTTGGAGACCGCCAGGGCCGAGGCCGCCCTGGCCATGGCATCGGCCTACATCCCCAACCTCGAACGCCAGATCCAGGCCCAGGAGAACCTCCTCTCCTTCCTGGTGGGACGCAACCCCGGTCCCATTCCCCGCGGCGGGAACCTGGCGGAACAGGCGCTGCCCCCACGCATTCCGGCGGGTCTGCCTTCCACGCTGTTGGAGCGCCGCCCGGATCTCCAGGTGGCCGAGCAAGATCTTGTGGCGGCGAATGCAGCGGTGGGCGTGGCCGTGGCCAGCTACTTCCCCACCCTCAGCCTTACGGGCCTGCTAGGCGGCCTCGCACCCCAGGTTTCAAATCTTTTCGGACCAGGGAAAGAGTGGCTGATCGCCCCCTCCTTGACGGGACCGACCCTGCAGGGACTGCGGCTCAAATATCAGAAAGAGGCCAGAGTCGCCCAGTGGGAGCAGGCCAAGGTGCACTACGAAGCTGCCGTCACCAACGCCTTCGGGGAAGTCTCCACGGCCCTTTCCGCCTATGAGAAGCTTGCCGATGTTGAGCAGCGGCAGGCCCGCGCCGTGGCCGCCTACCAGGAGGCGGTGCGCCTGTCGATCCACCGCTACGCCGCCGGTCTCTCCAGCTACATCGAAGTGCTGGAGGCCCAACAGCAGCTTTTCCCAGCCCAGAACACACTCTCCCAGATCCGGCTCTCCCGCCTCCTGACCCTGGTGCAGCTCTATAAAGCCTTGGGCGGTGGGTGGAAACTCGAAGATCCGAAGTGGGTGGAGCCGAGAGGCGGAATCCCGCGAGTGCAAAAGGAACTTCCCGCTGGCAATTGACAGCAACCCCAGCCAAGGAGGGCGTCAGTAGGTAGTGGCCGGCTCCGGCAGTTCCCAGGACTCCAGTTCCCTGGGTCTGGGCGGCCCGGGAATCAGTTCCCTCATCCAGAGGCGGACCTCGTCCAACCCGGTGCCCTGGGTGGCGCTGGCCTGCACGGCACCGGGATGGCGTTTTTTCAGATCCAGCCTCTGGGGCCGGTGGAGCCGGTCGACTTGATTCAAAACTAAAAGCCGGGGTTGGGCTTCGACCCCCTCGGGTTCGCACCCGATCTCGCGGAGCGTGGCACCGACCACCTTGAGGTGGTCCTCCAGGTCCGGATGGGCGGCATCAGCCACCACCAGCAGGGCATCCGCCGTGCGGACCTCTCCCAGGGTGCTGCGGAAGGCCGCCACCAGTTGGTGGGGCAGCTTGCGGATGAAGCCCACGGTGTCGGCGACCAGACAGTGTTTGGGCTCCAGGGCACCCTCGCCCGTCTCGGGATTGAAGTCCTGGCCCAGCCAGGCCTTGCGGGTGGTGGTGTCGAGGGTGGCAAAGAGCAGATCGCGCGGTTCCCCCTCTCCGGTCAACGCCTTCAAGAGGCTGGTCTTGCCAGCATTCGTGTAGCCCACCAGGGCCACCCGAGGCAGCCCCTGGGGCCGTCCCTGCCGCTGGGTCTGGCGCACCTGTTCGAGATGCGTGAGTTCCCGCTTGAGCTGGCTGATGCGAGTGCGGATCATGCGGCGGTCCACCTCGATCTGGGTCTCACCGGGACCGCCGCGCAAACCCACACCGCCCCCCTGCCGTTCCAGGTGGGTCCAGGCGCCTTTGAGCCGGGGCAGTTCGTACTCACAGCGGGCCAGTTCCACCTGGGCCTTGGCCTCCCGGGTCTGGGCTCGTTGCTCGAAAATGCTGAGGATGAGGCCTGTGCGATCGAGGCAGATGAGCCCCGTGCGCTTCTCGATGGCATTCACCTGGCTTCCACTCAACTCGTCATCGCAGATTAGGTAGCGAACCTCTTGCCCTGCAGCCTCACTTGCCAGAGCCTCAAGTTGGCCGGGCCCATAGAAGGTCTTGGTGGCGATCTGGGGGCGTTTCAGGATCCGCCGGGTCTGCACCTCGAAGCCGCAGCTCCGGGCCAGCTCCGCCAATTCCAGCAGGTGGTCCTGGATTCGGTCCTCCCGGTCCTTGGGGCCCTGGCGGGCGATGAGCAGACAGCGGAGGGGGGTTTCATCCATACCGCAAAGCTGCCTGTTCTGAGGGCAATAATCAAGCCCCTGCCTTGCTGGGCGGTGGGAGGGTCGAGGAGCACCTGGGCATCAGTTGGCTGGCCCTCCGGCTACTCTCTAAGAGTTCCTAGCGAGACCCGACCACGCCGCGATGGTGCCAGCCGGGATGCACCGCAGATATCAATTTGTCTCGCGTATCGCCACAGGCGATACTGAGAGGGAAGGGCCCGCAGGGCAACGTGGTTCGTTGTTCAAGGGACCTGACTCAGGCCGTTGGCCCTCGCCCTTTGGGCCGCCATCGGCTGTGCCGATGCGGTCCTATTCGCCTACGGCGAATGGTGACGCCGCGGGGGAGGCTCCGCCTCCGCGAGCTTGCGAGCGGGAGGGTCCTGCGGGGCAGGGCCCATCAGGCGGAGGCGGCTGGCTTCATCCCTTCGGGCGAGGGGTGGCGGGCGTCGCGGTGCAGCGTCACGTTCGTCGCGCGTAGTGCCTGCTACGCTTTGACTCACGTTCCTCGCCTCGCTCGCCCGGCACCCCCCGCGCGGCGCCGTGGGGTCCCGCCAGGAACTCTTAAATGCCCTCGTTCGAACGCACCATCGCCGACCGCTACCTGAAGACCCACCGCAAGGGGGCCTTCGTGCGGGTCATGGTGCGTTTCGCCCGGGGCGGCACGGCCCTGGGCGTCTTCGCCATGGTGGTTACCCTGGCGGTGATGAATGGTTTCCGTGAGGAGATCCAGGCCACGCTGTTCAGCGCCACGGCCCACTTCACCGTGTTCCATCTGGCCGGAGATATCCCGGATACCGAGGACGCCCTCAAGACCATTCGAACCGTCAGTGGGGTGCAGGCCGCCTCGCCCATCCGCCTGGAGAAGGGACTGCTGCGCCGCCCCGACAGTGAGATGCCACCGGAGGCGGTGGTCGTTAAGGCCGTGGATCCGGCAACGGCCCACAGCACGTCCAGCATCTTCGACTCCATGCAGCCGATCCCCGTCGAGCGACTCCAGGAAGGTGAGATCGTCCTGGGCCAGGAACTGGCCCAGCGCCTCGGCCTGAAGACTGGCGATACGGTGGCCCTCGCCTTCTTCCGCCTGGAACTGGGTCTGGGCGGTCAGCAGCCCAAGGTCGCCGCCTTCCGCGTGGCTGGTACCTTCCACAGCCACAGCTCCGAGTACGACAAGGCCTGGGCCTTCATCCACCTGGCTGATGCCATGCGGATCGCGCACTCAGATGGCCGGGCCGAGATGATCGAGGTCCGCGCCAAGAGCATCAATGCCATCGCCGAGGTGAAACCCCGCGTGCTCGAAGCCCTCGGCCCCGCCTACCAGGCCACGGACCTGCGGGATTCCAACAGGGCCCTCTTCGCGGCGCTGACCGTGGAGAAGTGGGCCTTTGCCGCCATCCTCAGCCTCATCGTGCTGGTGGCCGCCTTCAACATCGTGGCCTCGCTCGTGCTGCTGGTGACCGAGAAGCGGCGCGACCTGGGCGTGCTGCTGGCCCTGGGCGCCACGCCAAGCCAGATCCAGCGGCTTTTCGAACTACAGGGCCTGCGCATCGGCGCTGTGGGGACGGCCTGGGGCCTGGGGACCAGCGTGCCGCTCTGCCTGATCCTCGACCGGTTCAAACTGCTGAGGCTGCCCGCCGCCGTCTACGACTTCATCACCTACATGCCCTTCAGGCTCAAGGTGCTGGATATTGTCCTGGTGGGCGTCTTCCCCCTGCTGGTGTCCTGGCTGGCCGCGCGCTACCCCGCCCGGAAGGCCGCCGCCCTGGATCCCGTCGATGCGCTGAGGGCGGAATGATCGGACAGCCCCTTTCCATCCAAGGCCTGCACAAGACCTACCCCGGCAATGCCCACCCCGTGTTCGATGGCTTCGACCTCGACGTGGCTGCGGGCAGCCTTTGCGCCATCGTCGGTGTCTCTGGTGTGGGGAAGACCACCCTGCTGAACTGCGTCGCGGGACTGGATCACTGGGAAGGTGGTCGCATCCTGGTCGGAGGGGAGCCCGTGCCCGAGGGTGCCGAGGCCCGGGCCCTCTACCGCCGCCGCCGCGTAGGCCTGGCCTTCCAGCAGCCCCACCTGCTGCCGGAGTTCACCGTGCGCGAGAACCTGCGCATGCCGCGTCTCATCGACGGCGAGGCAACGCCCGAAGCCGAGGCCTGGATCGGCCAGTTGTTGTCCACGGTGGGTCTGGGAGATCTCGGTGAGCGCCTACCGGGTCAGCTGTCCGGCGGCGAGGCCGCCCGCGCCGGGCTCGCCCGCGCCCTGGTGCGGAAGCCCGCCCTCTGGCTCCTGGACGAGCCCACCGGCAACCTGGATCCCGCCACGGCCGAGGAGGTGTTCGGCTTCCTGCTCGGCCTCCACGCCGAGCTGCGGCCCACCACCCTGCTCGTCTCCCACAATCCCGGCCTGGCCGAGCGCTGCATGCGGACCGTCCGGCTGGGGTGATCCGAGAAGTCAGGTTCATCAAGGAACGCCAGGGAAGTCGAAAGCGCGGCCCAAAAGTGTGTTGTCGTTGATTGCCGACATCCTGGCGTCTCCCGAAGCAAACTCGGGGACAAGTCGCCAGGTCACCGGAGGCGAGGCTTTGACGCAGATCAAAGCCCCGCGGAAGATTATTCGACCGGCACGAAGATCGAATGACGCATCTTGCCGCCGATCGACTGCGACAAATGGCCCTTGCCGCTGATGTCTTCAACCAGGATCACTTCGCCTGCGCCGATTTCGCGGGCTTCTCCGTCGCTGGCCGTGATCTTCACGCCACCGTCCAGATTGATGATGTACTGGCGGCGCGGCGCAGGATGCCAGGACAGATCGTAATCACCCGCAGTCTCGCGGAAGATGATGCCGGTGGCGGGGAAACGGGCGGACAGCTTGCTGCCATTCCGCTCCTCGACCCATTCCACTTCGACATCGCGCCAGTGGGTTTCTCCGGCCGCGTCGACATAGATATTATGAATGCGCATTGTTTTTCGTCCCCTTTTTCGATCGGCACGAAGATCGAGTGCCGCATCTCGTTGTTGATGGATTTGGAGAGGTGTCCCTTGCCTTTGACGTCCTCGACCAGGATGATTTCGCCCTTCCCGATCTTACGGGATTCCCGACGATGCGCTGAGGGCGGAATGATCGGATAACCCCTTTCCGTCTCCCAGCTGCACGAGACCTACACCGGTAACGCCCGTCCGGTCTTCGATGAGTTCGACCTCGCGGTGGCGGCAGACAGTCTGTATGCCATTGTCGGTGTCTTCGGCGTAGGGAAGGCCGCCCTCCTGAACTGCGTCGCACCACCCTGCTGGTCACCCACAACCCGGCTTGGCCGGGCACTGCATGCGGATCGAGTGGGGGATAGGGCCGACTGAGAACCAACCAGACTCTATCTGAGGATCCCGAGGGAACAGGCGAGCGCAGAGGTGCTGCAGTCTGCTCGCGGTTCCTCTGTGACCTCTGCGGGTGCCGCTCATCCCGGCAGCCCGCCGCGAGCTAATGCAAGAAACGTCTACGTTGAACACCTTCCAAAAAGCGCCCCGCGGCGTCCAGGAACGTGGGACCCCACTCATGACCACCGTCGAAACGGATAACTTCAGCTTTTAAGCCCCGGGATTCTAGGGCGGCGAGGTCTTTCGCAAGCTGCGAGGCTGTATAGAAGGTGTCCCGCTCTCCGCGTCCGATGAGAATGAGGGGCAGATCGAGGGCGGGGGCCTCGGCCACGTCCTTGGGCAGGTCGCCGCCCAGCACGAGGAGGCCGTGGCAGGGTTTGCAGTGGGCCGCGGCGCGCCAGGCCATGGCGGCGCCCTGAGAGAAACCAGCGAATACAAGCTTGCGGTCTCCTCGGTCGGTCCGCAGCTCGGCGACCACACGAGCCACGTAGGCCAGGTTGTCCTCGATGGCCTGCTCCCGGTCCAGGCTCGTCATCCACGACCCCACCACTTCCTGGGTCTTTGCGTTGTAAAAGCGGTGGAGGGCCTGGACGGCCACCAGCGTCCAACCCGCGACTCCGGGGATGCGGTGCAACTCCTGCAGCAGGTGCTCTGCGTTCTGCCCGTAGCCGTGGAAGCCCACCAGCAGCGGGGCGCCGACTCCTGAAGCCCGGGATGCGGGTTCCACCAGATAGCGGCCCAAGGTGGCGGTGCTGAGGGTGCGGGTCTCGGTCATGGGCGCCTATTCTGGCACGCAGAACCATTGGCTCGGAGGTGGATTTCAGGGCCTCACTGGATAGCAAGCCTTGTGAGCGGTAGGACAATGTTTGGACCTCCTGGGCTGCCCTTCGATGCTGTTGAAGCGCTGACCAAAGCCATTTGCACCGGAACGCACGGACATGGAAGGAGCAGCGATGGCCAAGACCGTTTCCTTCACCCTCAATGGCCGCATGGTGTCCGTGGAAGCCGACCGGTCCCGGATGCTGGCCCATGTCCTGAGAAGCGATCTGGGCCTCACGGGAACCAAGGTGGGCTGCGGCGAGGGCTTCTGCGGCGCCTGCACCGTGCTGGTGGATGGTGAGGCGGTGCGTTCTTGTTCCACCCCCCTGGAATCCGTCGCGGGCAAGTCGGTCCTCACCATCGAAGGATTGGAACGTCAAGGTGCACTCCATCCTGTGCAGGAGGCTTTCCTGTCGCACCACGCCTTCCAGTGCGGATTCTGCACGCCGGGCATGATCCTCAGCGCCTACGCCCTGCTGAAGAAGACCCCGCAACCGGACCGCCGGCAGGTGGCCGAGGCCCTGGATGGGAATCTCTGCCGATGCGGAGCCCACGTGAGGATCCTGGCGGCGGTCCAGGAGGCTTCCGGTAAGGGAGGTGCCCTGTGAAGCGGCTCGATTTCCTCAAAGCCACGGGGGCCGTTGGCCTGTTCATTGCCTTCCCGATCTCTGCAGCCTTCCAGGAGCCGGCCAAGATCCCCGAGCGGTTGTCTGGGTACCCCGAGGACCTCAACGCCTATCTCAAGATCAGCCCGGATGGTCGCGTGGGCTGCTTCGTGGGGAAGGTGGAGATGGGCCAGGGCATCATGACCGCCCTGGCAGTCCTGGCCGCGGAAGAACTGGATGTCCCCCTGGAGCGGGTGGACATGCTCATGGGCGACACCGATCTCTGCCCCTGGGACGGAGGAACCTGGGGCTCCCTGAGCATCTGGCAGTTCGGTCCCGTGCTGAGAGGCGCGGCGGCGGAAGCCCGAGCTGTCCTGGTCCAGCTGGCGTCAGAGCGGCTGGGGGTTCCAGCGGATCGGCTCCAGGTGAAAGATGGCCTGGTCTCGGTGGTAGGGGATCCCGCCAGGCGCGTGTCCTATGGCGAGTTGGTCGAGGGTCGGCGCATCGAGCGGCACCTGCTGGATGTGAAGGTGAAGCCCGTGGCCCAGTTCTCCCTGGTCGGCAAGGACGTGCCCCGCAAGGACGGACGCCTGAAGGTGACGGGCGCAGCCAAATACGCGGCGGACATTGTCCCCCCAGGCACTCTCCACGCCTGCCTCCTGCGTCCTCCCGCCCATGGGGCCAGGCTGCTCTCCGTGGATGTG